>JAEZCV010000021.1 GCA_023429985.1 Bacteroidota bacterium
GTATGAAAGGCCACTGTTCTTTGTTTTTCCATTGGCGGCAAAGGTAGATAAAAATGAAAGTTCCGCTTGCCCGGCTTTTCAATTTGCTGTTATATTAACTTTAAAGCATGGATCCCTATTTTTTGCAAAACCAGGGTATTAACTGGAAAGATCTGCTACTAGGTTCCGAAGAATGGAATTTTTTGTGGGAAACGGCCCTTAGAACTTCTATTATGTTCCTGGTGATACTTACCAGCCTTCGCTTACTGGGTAAAAGAGGCGTTAAGCAACTATCTGTATTTGAACTGGTGGTTATTATTGGACTGGGTTCGGCAGCCGGAGATCCCATGTTTTATAAAGATGTAGGTATTTTGCCTTCACTGATCGTTTTTGCTTTGATCATTGGGCTTTATTCCCTGGTTACCCACCTGGTGGGCATGAATAAAAAGTTTGAAGACCTTGTTGAAGGGAAACCTGTCTGGCTGATTGAAGACGGTAGTTTTTCTATTGATAAATTTAAAAAAGAAGTGCTGGGACAGGATGAATTTTTTGCAGAATTGAGGCTGAGAGGAATTTCGCATTTAGGACAGGTAGAAACTGCCATTCTTGAAACCAACGGTGGTGTTAGCGTTTATTTTTATGAGGATAAGGAAGTAAAATTTGGACTGCCCATTATGCCCGGAATATTAAAAGAGCAAAGAATTAAAATTACTGAAAAAGATCACTACGCATGCAGTTTCTGTGGCTTCGCGACACCACTGGAACCTGCAGCAAAACATGCCTGTCCAAAATGTAAAAAGCTTAAGTGGGTGAAGGCATGGAACAATAAGCGAATTACATAGAATAATGAAGTGAGCGGGATAATAAAATTAAGATGAAATCAAGAGGACTGAATTATACATTGCTTGCTGTTATTCTTGCACTGCTTTTATTTTTATTAAGCAGGCGGAATGAGCCTCGTACCAAAGAGGCATTTGACCGCAATCCTACATCCATTCATTATACCAAACATGCATTGTGCCGGATGGATTGTCGCGAGATCAGCAAATCAGATATTAAGGAGATCCTTCAACGCGGCATTATCAATTTCAACAAAAGCAATAAGTTTGATAAACCTTGTCCTACCTATGCCATACAGGGCGAAACCATGGAAGGGGAAAAGATAAGGGTAATACTTGCCCAGTGTGAAAATGAAACCCGTATCATCACATGTTATAATCTCGTAGAGGAGTTTGAATGCGATTGTCCCGGTGATAAAAAGAAGAACTAAATGAAAACTGTCTTAAAGCCTTTTCAACTTTTATATGTTTTATATGCAGTAATACTTTTTGTAGTGCTGATGATTCCTGTTTTTATCTGGTCGCTTTTTGCACTGATGCTGGGTCATCCCAGGGCCGGTAATATGATCTACTATGCCTGCATGGTGTGGGCCGATCTCTGGTGTTTTTTAATTTTCATCAGGCATAGAAATTTTTACAAAAGCAAGTCCGATGATGAAAACTCCTACATCTATGTATCTAATCATATTTCCTACCTCGATTCTGCCATTGTTCCTAAAACCTTCCGTCATCCGGTCAGGCCATTGGGTAAAGTGGAAATGGCAAAGATTCCCGTTTTCGGATTCATTTATAAAAACGTGATTGTTGCGGTTGACAGAAGCAGTGCCGCCAACAGGGCAAAAAGTGTAAATGAACTGAAATCGCTTTTAAAAAAAGGGATTTCAATCCTGGTATTTCCCGAAGGAACTTTTAATACCACCGGCAGGCCCTTGAAATATTTTTATGATGGTGCTTTTCGAATTGCCATTGAAACGGGAACTGCTATCAGGCCGGTGCTTTTGCTGGATACTTATGACCGGATGCGTTCTGTACTTTCATTAAATCCGGGAAGGTCAAGAGCAATTTTTCTTGAGGAGATTCCTGTAACAGGGTATACCCTGGAAGACACTGCGTTGTTAAAGGAAAAAGTATATGCAAGCATGCAGGCAGCGTTAAAAAAATATAATTATTCATGGAAGAACCAGGCTTCTGCCAATGACCAGGAGGTAACAAACCTTGAAAAGCCGGTGAATTAAACATCTACGCTGCTCAACTCCTTCTTATTTTTACAGATAATGTTTGCTGAAGTTATTATACCGCTGGCGCTCCCTAAAAATTATACATGGAAGATTCCTGCATCTATGGAAGCAGGTTTATTGCCGGGGTGCCGTGTGGAAGTAAACCTTGGTAAACATAAAAAATATGCAGGCCTTGTAAAAAGAGTGCATAACGAAAAGCAGGCTTTTGAAGTGAAGGAAATACTGAACCTGCTCGATCCTGAACCGGTGGTACAACCTTACCAGCTCGAATTCTGGAAATGGATGGCGCAATATTATATGTGTACAGAAGGAGAAGTGATGGCGGCCGCACTTCCTTCTCATTTTAAACTATCCAGCGAAACCATACTTGTTTTCAATGAAGAATATGGCGATGATTTTTCTTCGCTTGACAATAATGAATTTTTGGTGGCTGAAGCCTTATTGCTGAAGCATGAACTTAAACTTTCCGAGGTTCAGCAAATACTCGACAGCAACCATGTATACCCGATCGTAAATCGTTTGATCAGCAAACGGGTTTGTTTTGTATGGGAATCGTTAAAGCAAACATTCAATCCTAAAAAAGAAAGTTTTGTTTTACTTGATCCTGTTTATGATAATGAAGAAAAACTTTCAGAATTACTGAATAACTGGGGACGTGCACCCAGGCAGATGGAACTTTTGCTTTCTTACCTGCATCTAATAAAATTGGAAGGAGAAGTATCAAAATCAGCTCTTTTAAAGAAGTCAGGCGCATCGGAAGCCCAGTTAAAGGGACTTACTGAAAAAGGCATTTTGAAAATAGAAAAAAGAAATGTTGACCGAATCATTTATGGGCCAAAGGATATTAAAGTTGATTTTGAATTAAATCATTCACAGGAAGAAGCGCTGGTTAAAATTGAAAGTTATTTTTCGGAAAAACCAGTCACGCTTTTGCATGGAGTTACATCCAGTGGAAAAACACATGTTTATATAAAGCTGATAGAAAAATTTTTGCGAAAGGGACATCAGGTATTATACATGTTGCCGGAAATAGCACTCACTTCCCAAATCATTCGAAGGCTCCAGAAACATTTTGGTGGTTATATCGGCATTTATCATTCAAAATTCAGCCAGAATGAAAGAGTGGAGATCTGGAATAAGATCAAATCGGGTGAATTGAAAATTGTTTTAGGAGCACGTTCTTCATTATTTCTTCCATTTATTGATCTTGGTTTGATTATTTGTGATGAAGAGCATGATACATCTTACAAGCAACAAGATCCTGCCCCAAGGTATCATGGAAGGGATGCCGCCATTTATCTTGCATCCTTAACAGGTGCAAAAGTGGTTTTGGGTAGTGCCACCCCCGGGCTGGAATCTTACTTCAATGCCAGGAATGAGAAATATGGTTTTGTACAATTGCATGAAAGATTCGGGGAAGTGAAACTGCCGCAGATTGAAATTATCGATACCCGCAAAATGAAAATTAAACCGGGTGAAAAAATTATTATTTCAGAACCCTTGTTGCAGGCTGTAATTGAAACTGTAAAGAAAGGTAAACAGGTTATATTATTCCAGAACAGGAGGGGATATGCTCCTTACCAGGTTTGCATGGTTTGCGGCTGGATTGCACAATGCCACCAGTGCGATGTAAGTCTTACCTTTCATAAGTTCACCAATAAGATGGTTTGTCATTATTGTGGAACCGTTTACCCTTCTTCAGTTAACTGCCAGTCATGCGGCAGTGCTTCGCTGGAACAAAAGAATTTTGGTACAGAAAAGATCGAGGAGTTTTTAATCGGGAAGCTGGAGGGTGTAAATATTTCCCGCATGGACCTGGATACTGTCCGCAATAAGAATGCTCACGATATACTGATACAGAATTTTGAAAAGAAGCGGATCGATGTTTTAGTAGGAACACAAATGGTGGTAAAAGGGCTTGACTTTGATAATGTTGACCTGGTAGGAATTATTGATGCTGATGGCCTGCTGCATTTTGCCGATTTCCGCGTGAATGAAAGAGCATTCCAAATGATGGAACAGGTAAGCGGCAGGGCAGGTAGGAGGGGTGAAGCAGGGAAGGTGATCATTCAGACTTTAAATCCGCAACACCCTGTGTTGTTGCATGTAGCAAGGCATGATTATTTGGGAATGTATAATGAAGAGATTCCCAAAAGAAAACAATTTAATTATCCACCATTCTCACGCATAATAAAGCTGCAGCTGAAACATAGAGATCGAGATGTGGTAACTGAGGGTGCTCATATTTTTGCTAAAAGACTGGAACCCGTTTATGGTGCCTGGATGGTAGGCCCGGCCGAGCCGGTGATCAACCGGGTAAGAAATATGTATCTTATGGAAATGCTGTTTAAACTGCCCAGGCAATCAAAAACAATTGAGCAGTGTAAACTTGATATTATTAAGCAAACTGGTATACTTTGTTCTGAACAAAAATTCAAAAGACTCATTATTGTTCCGGATGTTGACGCCTTATAAAATAACCTATGAACTTCAGTGAAAACATTTCATTAAAAAAATATAACAGCTTTGGAATAGAAGCGAAAGCAAAATTTTTTGCCGGTTTTTCAGATAAAGCAGAACTGGATGGGTTATTGCAATCCCGGGAAGTAAAGTCCAACCCGCTTATGATACTGGGAGGTGGCAGCAATATTTTGTTAACCACTGATTTTAATGGTGTGGTTTTAAAGAATGAGATCAGGGGAATAGAAATTTTAGAAGAAACCGACGATCATGTTATATTAAAAGCAGGTGCGGGTGAGAACTGGCATGGCTTTGTTACGCATTGCGTGAATAATGGTTTTGCAGGTGTTGAAAACCTTTCTTTGATACCCGGCAATGTTGGTGCTTCTCCTATGCAGAATATTGGTGCTTATGGTGTGGAAATAAAAGATGTTTTTGAAGAATTGGAAGCATACCATATTAAAGACAGGGTAACGCATAAATTTCGCGTTGAAGATTGTGCTTTTGGCTACAGGGAAAGTGTTTTCAAGAATAAGTATAAAGGTGAATTTATTATTAACAGTGTGAGTTTCCGGTTGAATAAAAAACCGGTCATTAATACCAGTTATGGAGCCATACAACAGGAGCTTGAGAACATGGGAGTTAATGAACCTGGCATTAAAGATGTTTCACAGGCGGTGATCAATATCAGGAGTTCTAAACTTCCCGATCCTGCAAAGGTTGGTAATGCCGGAAGTTTTTTTAAAAACCCAATGATTGATGTTGTAAAATTTGAAGCGCTCAAATCAAACTATCCCTCTATAGTTGCCTTTCCAACAGGAGAAAGTAAAATGAAGCTTGCAGCCGGCTGGCTGATCGAGCAATGCGGCTGGAAAGGTTTCCGTAAAGGCGATGCAGGTTGCTATCCTAAACAGGCACTTGTTCTTGTTAATTATGGCAATGCATCAGGAAAAGAAATCTACCACCTCAGTGAATCCATCATTCAATCGGTGAAAGATAAATTTGGGGTTGAACTGGAGAGGGAAGTGAATGTGGTTAGGGATTAGGCGTCAAACCGTTATTGGAAATCATCTTCATCGAACTCCTCGTCAAATTCACTGCTCCGGATATTCAGCATACTGCCCATCAGGTCCTTAAATTCAACCGAAGTTTCCAGTATTTTTTTGCTGATTACAGAATAGGAGGAAAGTCCATGTAAAACAAACTCCATCAGCAAGGCCGATTCGCTTTCGTTTGCTTTTGGATAGAACTTTTTTACAAGCGCATGCAATCCATCAATACCATACAACTGGTTGATCTTATCCCTGTCCTTCAATCCGAAAAATAAATTCACATGGTTGCCTTTATCGAACCAGTTAATAATGGAACGGTAAGGATTTTCTTCCTGCGGTACACCTTCAGTTTTCTTTAGGGAACGTTTTTTTAATACTTCGGGATTGGGAAAATAATTGACAAATTGTGTACGAAAAGCCTTGTCGAGTAAATTCATGGCCACCTGGTAAGGACCTTCCTGTTCGCCTTCATACACCAGTTCAATCTTTCCGGTGATGGAGGGGATGATGCCTACAAGATCGCTCACCCAGACCTGGCTGTTTTTTTCTTTATTTAACAGGCTTCTTCTTTCCGCCGCACTCACTGCATTTTCTAAAGCAGAAATGGTGAGTCGGGCTGAAACTCCACTTTTCTTATCAACAAATTCACTGGCTCTTGCTTCAAAGGCTACTTGTTCAACAATTCTTTTTACCAGGTCGCTGACATCGATCTTTTTCTTTTGGTCTGCAGTAATATCCGCTTCCTGTTCCGTAATAGCCAAAGCATTCTCCAGTGAACGGGGATAGTGTGTCAAAATCTGGCTTTCAATCCTGTCCTTAAGCGGCGTAACAATAGAGCCGCGGTTGGTATAATCTTCGGGATTGGCAGTAAAAACAAAAAGAATATCAAGCGGAAGTCTCAATTTAAATCCTCTGATCTGCACATCACCTTCCTCAAGAATATTAAATAAAGCAACCTGTATTCTAGCCTGCAGGTCGGGCAATTCGTTGATAACAAAAATGCCGCGATTGGATTTTGGAATGATGCCATAATGAATCACTCTTTCATCCGCAAAACTCAGTTTAAGGTTGGCGGCTTTAATGGGATCAATATCTCCAATAAGGTCGGCAACACTTACATCAGGTGTGGCAAGTTTTTCGCCATAACGCTGGCTGCGGTGCATCCATTCAATTAGAGTGTCTTCGCCTTTTTCATTAATGATGTCCTTTGCATATTTTGACACGGGGTTAAGTGGATCATCATTGATACCACTGCCTGTAACCACGGGAATATATTCATCCAGCAATTCGGTCATTTGCCTTGCCATTCTTGTTTTTGCCTGTCCGCGTAAACCAAGGAACAAAATATTATGTTTGCTTAACAGCGCTCTTTCCACATCCGGAACAACAGTATCTTCATATCCAATGATCCCTGAAAAAGTTTGGGTTTGCTGCTCCAGCCTTTGAATGAGGTTGGATCTGATTTCTTCTTTTATGGAACGGGGTTGATATCCTGATTCTTTAAGTTCGCGTATGGTGTTGATTCTTTTGTAGTCCATTGCTTTGATTAAAACCTGATAAATTAAATACGTTCATTCATGCCTGTTGTAATCATTTTCATAAAAAATGATCTTAATACAAGGTCTTTCTTTTCCCACTTTCAAAATCTTTAAAAATGAAAGCGCCTAATTTATCAAGACTGGCAAAATAGGCCTTACCATTATTGGTTTCGGTAAATTCATGAACAAAGCTTTGAAGGTAAGGGTCTGTTGCGATCATGAAAGTGGTAATGGGAATTTTTAATTTCCGGCACTGGGCTGCCAGGTTCAAACATCTGCTGGTGACCTTTCTGTCAAGACCGAAACTATTTTTATAATAACGCTTTCCAATTTTCAAACAGGTAGGTTTTCCGTCCGTGATCATAAAGATCTGTTTATTGGCATTCTTTCTTCTTCTTAATATATCCATTGCCAGTTCAAGTCCGGCAACCGTATTTGTATGAAATGGTCCTACCTGCAAATAAGGAAGATCTTTTATTTCAACCGGCCATGCATCATTCCCAAAAACAACAATATCTAGTGTGTCCTTAGGATATTTTGTTGTGATCAGTTCACTCAAAGCCATGGCAACTTTCTTGGCAGGTGTGATCCTGTCCTCGCCATACAGAATCATAGAGTGCGATATATCAATCATCAACACTGTAGATGTTTGCGATTTATAATCCGTTTCGCGAATCTGCAGATCATCTTCATTCATGGTAAACGAATCCAGTCCATGATTGATCTGTGCATTGCGGATAGATTCGGTAAAATCAATTTGTTCCAGCAGGTCGCCAAACTGGAAAGGCCTGGTTTCCGGGCTCACTTCATCACCCATTCCCGGTTTATTCGTCTGGTGGTCACCGGTTTTGGTTTTTTTAAGTTTACCGAAAATTTCTTCCAGACTTTTTTTACGAATGCCCTGTTCTGTTTTCGGAGTGATGTTTACCTGTCCTTTTTCGTGGTCATCTTTTAAATAGCCCTTCTCTTTCAATTCTTCAATAAAATCACCAATCCCGTATTCATCATCGGTAAGTTCATATTGCTTGTCCAGTTCATTCATCCATTGCAAGGCTTCCGGCACGTCGCCACTGGTATAAGTGAGTAACTGCATGAACAGGTCGAGCAACTGTTCAAACTTTGACTTATTGTTGCTATTCGCATCGAACTTTGAAAAATGAAAACCATTCATGCCCACATAATTTACAAAAGGATTAGTTTGAAGTTACAACAAAGAAAAAACCCCCGCAGTGCGGAGGTTTTAAAAATTGTTAATTAAGGAGCCGACGAATCGGCAGCGCTTCGTTGCCTTTCCGGAATAACCGGCTGCTGGCCGTATACCGATTCCATATTGTTTATATATTGAAGGTATTGATCAGCTTCTGCTGCGTCTCCGGCAAATGATCCATAAAATTCAGGTTTATTTACACGGAGGTAATCATAATAAACTTTCTGTTCATTCAGATCTTTTCTTAAAGCAGCTTTTATTTTGTTGGCAAGTGCTGTATGGCCTGCTTTAAACGCCGACTCCAGGTAGAGTAAAGAAGTCTGGTTATGCTGGTTGTACCTGCTTACCATAGCATATGGCAGGTTTTCGGGATGAATTAGTTGTTCCGCCCTTTCCAGAATATTTACCGCTTCCTGCTTCCTGCCCTGGTCGGCAAGGTTACCTGCAGCAAAAGCAAAAGTCTGCCTTATTGCTATCAGGTGCCTGCGGTTTTCTTCATCGAAATAAACGCCTTTTGCATGTGCATTTCCTGCTTTAAAAACGGTTCTCAACAGGCTGTCGGTTTTGTTTACATCCATGGTTCTGGCAGAAGGCTGGCGAACAGAGGTTAGCCTGTATATCATTCCTTCCTGGCGGAGGTATGGTGTAATTCCTATACCGGATGCCTGGGGTGATGTAAAGCAAATTGGCCTGTTCCAGTTGTTGGCTGCAATAATGTTTAACATGGTCAGTTCATCCAGGGTCATATAAGATTTTCCCTGCGGGATCTCTAAAAGAATATTCCCGGTTGCAGCTTCGCCAGGATTAATGATATCTCTTTGTGCCACTTCAGCAGGTACAGGAACCGTAAATCTTCTTACAGGTAAATAAGAAATAGTTTGCTGTTTACCCACAACATTCTTCATTACATCATAAAGGTCATAGTATTTTGACTGGTCAAGACCACCTTCCTGGAAGCTAACATAAGGAACACCCCTGATCTGGCTTTCACTCCAGATCACATCAATAGCAGGGCTTTCGTTCACTTTATATCTTAACTGGTTTACATACCAGTCGATACCTAACAAACTTGTGTTCAAAATTCTAATGTCAGGTCTAACACCTTCAACTTCCTGCAGGTACCATAATGGGTAAGTGTCGTTGTCGCCATAAGTAAATAAGATGGCGTTAGGAGGACAGCTCAATAAATAATTCCTTGCAAGGTCGGGAGCAAGTGTTTTCTTATTACGGTTATGGTCATTCCATCCTGTTGCTGCCATAATTATGGGAACAATCAGGGAAATGGCGGTGGCAGTAATGGCGGCAGTTTTTAAAGTTTTACCTGCCATTCGTACTAAATAAGTGATTCCAAAAACTACAGCGCCAAACAAGGCAGTACCAATAAAAGAAGATACCACGCCGCCTCCAGACATATGATTAATTCCGCTGAATACCAGGATGGCAAATGTGGTAATTCCACCATACACAAGAACGTTGTTCAGTATCTTTTTGTCTTCAACATCGCGGGCCATTCGTACAAAAGCAATAACAGAAAGTCCGATCCATATAGCAAAAGCATAGAAAGATCCTGAATAAGCATAATCTCTTTCACGCGGCTGGTTACCGGCCTGGTTGAGGTAAATAACAATGGCAATTCCTGTAAAGAAGAAAAGAAGGAAACTGGCGATCCAGTCCTTACGATCGCGGAAGAACTGAAACACACATCCGATTATTCCAAGTAAAAATGGTAAGAGAAAGAATTTATTGTTGGCGTTATTGGTAGTTAAACTATCAGGCATTTTACCCTGGTCGCCCAGGCGAAGATCATCCATGAATTTGATACCGGTGATCCAGTTACCATCTCTTATATTTCCACCGCCCTGCACATCGTTCTGGCGGCCGGAAAAATTCCACATAAAATACCGCCAGTACATAAAGCCCATCTGGTAGGTAAAGAACCATTCGAGATTATCAGCAAAAGACGGGATTTTGGCAGCAATAGGCGTTCCTTCCTGAACTACCTGGCCGCGCTGAATGCGTGGAGCAAAATTTGAAGGTATCTGGTAGGAATCGGGATTACCTTCCTGGTCCTGCGTTTGAACAACATTATTTTCAATGCTGGTTACAATACTTAGTTTCCGGGCATTAATAACAGGAATGTCAAGCCAGGCCATGTAATAATCGGCATGACCCTGCTGGTTTGATCCATCCCATACACGAGGAAAAACCTGGATATCTTCACTTCTGTAAACTGGTTCTTTATCATAACCCAGTTCAACATAATTATCCTCACCTTTGGCGTAACGCATTTTGCCATCTTCAACACCGGTAGGAGTAGCAAGAAAATGCGGACCTGTTAAAATAGGCTGTGAACCATATTGTTCACGACCTAAATAATAAACAAGGTTCATTGGATTATCAACATTATTCATGTCGATAGTAGGGTTGGCATTAGAGCGGATCATGGTGGTGAGGTAGGCCGATGAACCTATCATCATAAAAGTTAAACACCATAATCCAAGCCTTAAAAAGCTGTAACCTTTTCTTGCAGCATACTTTAATCCATACCAGATCAATCCTGCCATTAAAATAAAAAAGAAAGCAAATCCGGAGAAGAATGGAAGACCGAATCCATTCACGAACCAAATATCAAAACGACCGGCAAGTTTAACCGTCCATTGAATTACTACCACCTGGATGATACCAGTAATGATACAGCCAATTAAGAAAGCAAGAATGGCCCCATTCCTTGTATAGTTATATCGTTTAAAATAATATACCATTACAATTGCAGGAATGGCAAGTAGTCCTAACAGGTGAATGCCTATGGACAACCCCATCATAAAAAATATAAATACGATCCAGCGGTCGGCGCGATTGCGCAGCGCAGGATCCCCGGCGGCGGCATCATCGGCTCTTTCCCATTTTAAAATTCCCCAGAATACCAGGGCAGTGAAAAAAGATGAAAGTGCATAAACCTCACCTTCAACTGCGCTATACCAGAAAGAATCACTCCAGGTATAAGCCAGTGCACCTACAATACCGGCTCCCATAATAGAAAGCGATTGTTGCGCATTGGGTTCTTCAAGCAATCCCGAAGTAAGCTTGCGTGCAAAATGGGTAATGGTCCAGAAAAGAAATAATACAGTGAGTCCACTTACCAGTGCATTCATAATATTCACTGCCATGGCGGCAGTTGAGCCATTATCACCAAAAAGGATGATAAAAAAACGGCCAAACAAAACAAAAAGAGGAGCGCCGGGAGGGTGGGGCATTTGCAGTTTATAGGCACAGGCTATAAATTCACCGGTATCCCATAAGCTTCCTGTTTTTTCTGCAGTAATGATGTAGGTCAAAGCGGCTACGAAAAACACTACCCAGCCGGTAATGTTATTGACTTTCCTGAAATTCATATTTATTGGTTGGTTCAAAATTTTGGTTTGCCTTTTTTCGCGGTGGTCAGGCACGTGCAAAAATAGGGAAGGAGCTAAATTAAGGGAAAAAGAGTTGGTGAATGGAAGAAGCGCTTCTAACTCTCAAAATACACTTTCACCGTCTGGTAAAAAAGCCGGTTCTGCACCATGGAGTTATCCTGCTGGCTGGATTCATTATATCCTTTCAAGCCAAATAAACCTGCAGCATTGCCTTTATTGATAGCAATTTCCATATAACCGGCACTGTTGAATAAAACAAGCTTTTCGCCTTGCGGAACATCGGCATAAGAACCACTGATGCGTTCAATGATCTCATCTCTCTTAAAAACAATCTTGAATCTTCTGCCTTTTCTCTGCTCTTCAAACTGCTCTTTAGTAATGTTTACAATTACATTTTCAAAATTATCAATGAAAATGATCTGTCCTTCTATCCAGTCTTCTCCCAGTGTAGGTCTTAAATGATTTTTCTGAACATATTCGGCATCTGGAATTCCTGCTTTTTCCAAAGGCGCACCATTTGCAATCTGGCTGATGGCCTTTGCAGCAACATCAACACAATACAACGTGTTTTTAATTTCCGATTTGTCGAGCGGAATACCC
Source organism: Bacteroidota bacterium (assembly GCA_023429985.1). Lineage (GTDB taxonomy): Bacteria > Bacteroidota > Bacteroidia > Chitinophagales > Chitinophagaceae > Flavisolibacter. The sequence goes on from JAEZCV010000021.1 coordinate 12,327, forward strand.
AGCACCATTTCCGGTTTGCCTTCCAGTATCATTCCAAGTAATCCATTGTCGGCGCAAACGAAGTATTGATTATTATGAAAAGCCAGCAATAATTGTTCGGGTTTTGTTTCAAAAAGATTGACCAGGATGATATGATAAGTAAATTCCGGAAAATTTTTAATGGCGTTCCTGCAAACATAGGCCGCCTGGGGATAATTAAAAGGAGACAGGCGGTGGGTGATATCAATGATGCGGAAATCGGGGTTGATGCGTAACAGCCTGCCCTTAACTGCTCCAACCAGGTAATCCTGTTCTCCAATATCAGATGTAAGTGTAAGCAGGGGCATCTAGTGGAACTTTGTTTTTCAAAAACTACGGATTATTTTATCAATTTTCCATCACTGAAAAAGAATTTCCTGATCAGCTTATCTGCAAGGGATGGAAAAAATTTATTCATGAACACTGTTTGCTTACCATTAAATGTAAGCACAAGTGATCTTTTCTTCTGATCAATTGCATGAAAAATATGACGGGCGCATTCTTCAGGCGACATTAATTTATTTTCATCAAGTGGTGTATCGCCCTGGGGAAGCCCTTCTTCGGTAAGTGCTGCATTGCGTATATTGGAAGCTGTGAACCCCGGAGATATCCACATCACATGTACTCCATCATCCATCAGTTCTGTTCTTATAGATTCCAGCCAACCCTGTAAAGCAAATTTAGATGCTGAATAGCCACTTCGGCCGGGAAGTCCCCTGTAACCTGCAATGGAAGAAATGCCAATAATAGCTCCTTTTCTTTCGATAATGGAAGCAAGAGCCAATTTGGTACAATATACCGCACCAAAGAAATTAATATCCATTAATTTTCTCAATACATCTACCTGCACATCTTTTAATAATGCCCGCATGGAAATTCCTGCGTTGTTGATCAGGATGTCGATACCACCAAAAACCTTAATGGTGGTTTCTATAAAATGACGACAATCGTTCTCGTTACTCACATCTGCAACTATGGTGTGAAGCGGATAGGAAGGATAACTCGATTGTAGCTGGTATAATTTATCGTGGTTTCTGCCGCAGGTGGCAACTTTTGCACCTTTGGAAAGATAAAGGTCAACCAATGCCTTACCTATGCCATCTGTACCTCCTGTAATAACAACAACTTTATTATTATACTGGTCCGACATAATTTTCTTTGCGCAAACCTAAAAGAAAATAAAGATTGTTCAACCATAAGTTTTCCCGGTCTTTCATATTTGGGTGGGTATGCCGTTTAAAAAATTATCCTCTATTTTTGGAGGATTCAACTAAACCCTTAGTGATGCGGACCTTTTTCATATTATTCTTCATCATTCTTTTTTGCGGAAGCTGTAATCTCAGGGAAAGAGAACTTGCCCTGGAACAGAGAAGTGCCCAGCTGGATCAAAAAGAACAGGAGCTTTTATTAAAAGAAAAGACCCTTCAGCTTAAAGAAGAAGAGCTTTTAAAAAAAGAGAAACAATTCGACAGCACCAGGCTTGTGGATACCACCGCTATTTATAATCCCCAGATCACAGGGAATTATACAGTTAAGATGGTGTGCACCGAAACCAACTGTCCAGGGTCGGCTGTTGGAGATACCAAAAACGAAACCTGGCAACTGAGTTATCAAAATACAACGATAATAGCAAGGGCAATGGCCGGCGAGCAGTTGGTGAGGACCTATACCGGTACTTACAATGGAAATATCATTGAACTTTCCGAGGACAGGCAAAACACTACAGCGCCTTCTTCTTCAAGGATGATCGTTCGATTAAGAATTACAGGACCCGACAACATGGAAGGTCAAAGAGAGATCATCCAGGAAGGTAACTGTAAGATTATTTATTCGGTACAATTGACACGCGAAAGAAAGTAAAACTGTTTATGTTTTTATTAAGTGACCTGAATTTTTCGCTTCCTCTGAGTAACCCGGTGATCATTTTTTCACTGGTGTTATTCATAATTCTTTTTGCTCCCATCTTATTCAATAAAATTAAAGTACCTCATATTATCGGGCTGATACTGGCCGGTATCATTGTAGGTCCTTATGGTTTTAATTTACTTCTGCGCGACAGCAGCATTGTGCTTTTTGGAACTGTTGGTTTGATCTATATCATGTTCACTGCCGGACTGGAAATTGATATGGATGAATTTAAGAAGAACAGGGGTAAAAGCCTGGTGTTCGGATTGTACACATTTATAGTTCCCATGGTGCTGGGAATAGTTACAGCCTATTATCTTTTGCAATTCAGTATTGAGTCGTCAATATTGCTGGCGAGTATGTTTGCTTCACATACCTTACTGGCATATCCCATTGCCAGTAAATATGGCATTTCTTCCAGCCGTGCCGTAACCATGTCAATTGGTGGAACTATTATTACCGACATTCTTGCACTTTTAACGCTGGCGGCGGTAACCGGAATGACCAGGGGAGAAATAGGTTCGGCATTCTGGATACAACTGGCGGTTTCCTCTTTTATTTTTGGATTGATTGTATTTATGCTCTTCCCGATAATAGCCCGCTGGTTCTTTAAAACTTTCGACGATCATATCTCTCAATACATTTTTGTGCTGTCTCTTGTATTCCTGGGTTCATTTCTTGCAGAAGTTGCAGGGCTGGAAGCCATCATTGGAGCGTTCTTGTCCGGACTTGCACTGAACCGCTTCATTCCGCATACATCTGCATTAATGAACCGGATTGATTTTGTGGGAAATGCATTTTTTATTCCATTTTTCCTTATCAGCGTTGGCATGTTGGTGGATTTCAGCGTGATCTTTAAAGGCTTTGGCGCCATTAAAGTGGCTATTGTTATGACCATATTGGCCATATTATCGAAATATATTGCAGCCTGGGCAACCCAGGGTACTTTTAGATTATCAAAAGATGAAAGACAAATTATCTTTGGATTGAGTACTGCAAGGGTAGGTGCCACACTTGCCGTGGTACTTGTGGGTTACAATATAATTATTGGGGAAACAGTAACCGGTGAACCCATACGTTTGTTGAACGAAGATGTTCTTAACGGAACCATTCTAATGATTCTTGTTACCTGCACCATCAGCTCTTTTGTTGTAGAACGAGCATCACAGAAACTTGCCTTAAAAGAAGAACGTCCTAATAAAGACGATGGAAAGGAGAAAATCCTTATATCACTTGCCTATCCTGATACTGTTCCTGAACTTGTGGATTTTGGTTTGATGTTAAGACCAAAAGGAAGCACTATTCCTGTTTATGCGCTTCACATAGTAAGTGAAGAAAGTGATAACGGCAGTGCGAATATTCTGGGTAAAAAAATGATGGACAAAGCCATTAACCGTGCTGCTGCCACTGAATCCGTAATTATTCCACTTTCCAGATTTGATTCCAGCATAAGCAACGGTATTGTATATACGGTGAAAGAACAGAATATTACGGATGTTCTTATAGGACTTCATAAAGATGCGGGGCAAAATAATTTCCTGGGTCCTGTGGCAGAAAAGATATTAAGGAGAACTTACGAAACCATTTACATCTATAAAAGCATTCAGCCTTTAAGTACCTTAAAAAGAATGGTAGTGGTTGTTCCTCCGCATGCAGAACTGGAACCCGGTTTTACACACTGGTTTGAAAAGCTCCTGGTGATCGCCAGGGAGTCCGGCCTTGTTATAAGATTTTATGCTACCGACCGTACAATTGTGCAATTGAAGCACAGGCAGGGACTGTTAAAGAATGCAGGTAAAATGGAATTTATACATTTTTCTAACTGGGATGATTTTCTGATTTTCTCCGGCGAGCTGAAAGTAAATGACCTGTTTGTGATCATTGCCTCGAGGAAAAACCATGTTTCATATGTATCGCAACTGGATAAACTTCCTTATTATTTATCCAATTATTTTCATGCAAACAGCTTCCTGTTGTTGTATCCTCTGCAAACTGAACATGGTGTAAAAATGGGAAATATTGAACATGTTGACAGTACGCTGATTGAAACAATTTCAGAAAAAGTGGGAGCAGTTGGAAAGGCAGGAAGTTATCTTTCAAGAATATTTAAGCGAAAGAAGGATTGATTTGATTGATTTTTATTCCAGCATAAATACAGATACCGTTGTAATTTTTTCATTTTCTTCTATTTCAAAGTCTTCTTTTAAGCTGCAACGGTGAATGATATGGTTAATGAAAGACCTACCCGCAAGCCTGTGCGGTGTTGACAGAATAATTTTGGATTTTTTATGCAGAATATTCTCAAACAATTTTTCGAGGCTTTCAAAATTAGAACTATCATAGTTTACGTCGCTCATCATCCATATATCTGCAGAAATATTATCGGGTAAATGATTCCAGTTTATTTGTGCAGCGGATATAGAAGGATAGTCTTTAAAATTTAATTTCATCAATTCTACAGCATCTGCTTCAATATCACTGCAGGTTATTGAGTGTGCATACCTGGCTGCGGCCATTGATGGTAAACCAATTCCGGCTCCCAGCTCCACAATATTTTTGTTTTTGAAAATCTGGTGGTGTTTATTTATAAAATCTGCAAGCGCAACAGATGATGGCCAGATCTTCATCCAGTAAGAAGAGGAAGTTTTTTGAATACCTGTGGCTGCATTGATATTGGGTATATAAAACTTATAAGTGCTGGCGGAGGACTTTATCTCACAATTCTTCAGATTATATGTATTGAAAGTTCTTTCAATTTCCATTTTTACTGCTTTGTTTTAGTGTTACTGGAAATAAGGTTTAATTCTTCAATTGTATTTCTCAATAACTGAATTTCATTTTTTAATTCTTTGATCTCTTCCGAACCTGCAACCGGTGTATTTTTTTCTTCGGCATCACGACCGATAAAAAAGGTTGCAATAGTTGCAGTAACATAACCAAAAATGGCATATCCAAAAACAGCAAGTAAAAAAGCCAGGGCGCGTCCTTCAGTTGTTAGCGGCCAGAATTCACTTCCTGCTGTAATTACCCGCATTGCCGACCACCAGAGTGCTGATCCAAAATTTTCAAAACCGGGATTTCCTTTTTCAATTGCCAGCATACCAGCGGCACCTCCAAACACTACAAGAATGGCAAGTATCACTACATAGCCAAAACCTCTCCTCGACATGGTTGCGCCAAGGCTTTTCATGGTTCTGTTCAGAGAAGAAACCACACGGATAAGTCTTATTCCTCTCAATGCCCTGAAAATTCGCATTACCCTGAAAATGCGTACTGCAGGAATGACCAAAGAAATGGCGGTTAGCCAGTTAAGTTTAAAAAACCGGGATTTCTTTGGTGCCAGGAAGAACTTCAATAAAAAATCTATGATGAAGATGACCCAGATGGCTATACTTAATTTTTGCAATAAAGGAGATATGCCCCAGATCAATTCAATAATGAGCAGTGCAAGCCATACAAAACCTAAAAAGATCATGGGTCCTTCCAGCATTCGCCCAAGCGTGTTTAAAAGTTTTTTCCTTTCTATATTAATCTTTGGCATCATCTATTTAATTTCTCTTCAAATGCTGAAATTTGTTTTTTAACAATGGCGGTTAATTTGTCAATTTCCGGATGGCTCCCTATTGTTTTTAACTGCTTCAACAGGTGCAGCATTTCCAGTTGTACCAGGCGGTCATCACTGCCATAACTCCAGATGGGATATAAGGATTCAGTAAAAATTTTAGAAAAACTTTTTTCATTGGTTATGATCCTTGGATTCCCATTTTTATCTTTCACAACATTGTCAGGATAATGATTGAGACGGTATGCAAGCAATGAAAAAATTGATCGAAGACTTTCAATTGCAGTGCCGGGATCATTTATACCCGGACTAAGCGCTTTAATGGCCACTTCAACCAGTTGTCTGAAACCGTAATAATAATTTTTTTCTATTTCCTCTTCCGGTTTTAAGATAATGATTAATTCAAGTTCCTTATCCAGGTCAGCATCTGTTTCCCTTGCCGTTTTTATATGCGCAACAGGAGCACCTTTTATTACATAGTTTCCAAAAGGATGGATAAAGGATATTACCATATTATTCTTGACAGCCAGTTCAAGCAATTCTTTTTTATGAAAACCTTCGAAAATTCCGGAAATAAAAGCAGTAATTATCCTTCCTTCTTTTGGGCTTTCTATTTCAGTTTGGCTGGTAAGCCTGCATGTTTTATGCAAGGATTCCTTTGTTTGCCTGAAGATCCTTTTAATAATAACCGCGTACTTGATAGATTGTGTGATGTAATGCAGAAAATAAATAAACAGGAAAATCGCCACCACCGATAAAATGATCAGCAAATAGGCGCTTAGTGCAGGAATAGATAAACCTTCATCAATATCGCGAATAGCAGTTAATAGAATTAAAGCATAAACAATGGTTCCAATATAATATCCCAGTATAAACTGCTGGTAACGGTTACCAATAAGTTTATCCAGCACGCGGTTGCTCATTTGCGAAGCTGCCTGGTTCAGAACAATCATTACCATGGAAAAACTGAAAACCGTTAATGATATCAGCCCTCCGGCTATAACGGATATGATGCTTCTTGCCGTTTCAGCATCCCTGAGTTTTAAGAATTCAAGGTCCGATTTAATGCTTTTCCCGGTTTCGGTATAGTCGAAATAAATCATGAAACCTGCCAGCAGAAGAAATCCCAGAACAATAATGGCGGGATAAAAGGCAATACTGTTAAATATCCTGGTAGAATTTCGTACGATCCAGTGCGAAAAATTGAGCTTCAATGCTTGTAGTTTCCTTTAGTGTTACAATAATTGTGCAAGGGCAAAAAAGGATCTCAAGCCTGGAAGATGCCGAAATAGTGGTTCTGGAAAGCGAGGGAAGCCTGAGTGTTATGAAAACTTCCGGAGGATTCAATTCAGATACACTGGAAAATATTCAAAAATCAGTTTGATCTTTTTGAGGGTTGTTCTTCCTGCAGCGCAGACTCCAGGAAAGATTGCTTCTGGTGTTCATAAAAAGATTTCCTGTCAATTAATAAAGAAACCATATTCGATATCATGGCAGCAAGCATCAAATGAAAAATCACACTATGCCTGTCGGTCATTTCCAAAACAAGTATTGCAGAAGTAAACGGAGTGCGTGTAACACCGGTTAAAAACCCAACCATTCCACTTAAGATCAGGATATTTGCATTGGCCCCCGACACTTCAAAAAGGTGCGATGCCCATGCCCCCACACTTGCGCCTGCCGCTAAAGAAGGTGCAAAAATTCCTCCTGCCGACCCTGTAGTAAAAGATAAAATAGGGCCAAGCACTCTTAAAAACACGGTATCCCATTCTTCATGTTTATCGGGTGTAAATAAAGTACGGTTCATCAGGTCTTTTCCCGAGCCCATCACTTCTGCATTCAAAAAATAAGCAATGGATGCAATGGCCAGCCCCGAAGCCATCAGGAAAACCAGGGATTTAGCAGTACTAAATTTTCTTTTCCATTTTAAAATGGCCAGTATGGCTTTTGACATAAGGCTGCCTAATATTCCTGATGCAATAGCCGTTGCGGCAACACCGAAGAAAATAAGAAAAGGCAGGTTTTTTACATCCGGATAGCCGAGATATAAATAGGAACCAAACAAACTTTGAGCAGTTAAACCGGCGATGATCACTGCGGAGAACAATGCTGTTCTGAAAAAGCGTATATGAATTTTAGCCAGTTCTTCCATGGCAAATACTACTCCTCCCAGCGGTGTATTGAATGCAGCAGCCAAACCCGCCGCCGCACCTGTAAGAATAAAACTTTGCAGGGAAAGCCGCGGCCAGGATGTAGGAATTATCCTGTGAACTATTGAAAAAATGGAACCTGCTATTTGTATGGTAGGGCCCTCGCGGCCCACTGCACCTCCGCCTAAAACCATTATAAGGCTTGAAGCAATTTTTGCAATTATAATTCTTAAGCTCAGGAGTTTTTTTATAAGATGATTGTGTTTGGGTGTGGCAAGCTCAATGGAAGCCATTACCTGGGGAATGCCACTTCCACGTGCGTTTGCAGCAAATAATCTTACAATCAGCCAGGCAAAGAGAAAGCAAAAAGGTGTGATAATAAATACCGACCAGTCTTTCCATTCCAGAAGCTGGTGAAAAATGTTTTCTGCGAGGTCAAATAGCATGGCATAACCTACTGCTACCAGCCCGGTTAATACCGATGCGATCCAAAAAGGTAATCCCTGCAATACATTTTTTCTCATTTGCACGGATTCTGCTCTTGCAAATAAAAAATTTTTTATGGAAGTAAAGATGTGGAAGGATTTCTTCATGGGCTGAACTGATCGCTTCGTTTTCTATATAATCATTATTAAGAATAAAGTTTGGTTGCAAAATAAGGGAAACTATCGGGCTTGAAACTGTTTTGGCGTATTCTTTGTGCCGATAGCTGGAAAAATTGTTATGAAAGGATACCACGAATACAAATCATGTATAGACGCCTGTCTTGACTGTGCTGCCAAATGCGATCATTGTGCATCATCATGCCTCCAGGAAGAGGATGTGAAAATGATGACACGGTGCATTCAGCTTGATATGGAGTGTGCTGCTGCCTGTTATGCTGCTGCAAGGTTAATGAGTTTAGGAAGCGATAAGGCGAGGGCTTTTTGTGCTTTGTGTGCAGAATTTTGTGATGCATGTGCAGCCGAATGTTCAAAACATAATGACGAACATTGCCAGGAATGTGCCCGTGCCTGTAAAAATTGTGCGGAAGAATGCAGGAAAATGGCCGCTTAACGGGAAATTGGTATTAAAGCTTCGGTAAATTAACCGAGAAAAGCCATTGCCTCGCAGGAAAGATTTATCTTTGATGGATTCATCTGAGCTTAAGCATTTGTTTTGGAATTTCTTCTTCTTTCCTGATCCTGCTTTTCTCTTATTTTTTCATTTTAAATCATTCCAAACA
>JAEZCV010000045.1 GCA_023429985.1 Bacteroidota bacterium
TTAATAGCCAGGAAAGCAGCAAAAAATAAAACAATAGCTGATTTCATCATGTTCGTTCTTTTTTTTTAAGATTATAAATTATCGGCTTACGTTTACTGTTTAGTTGTTAATATTCTTCTTCAAGTTCAGCACTTCTTATATATGAAGGCCATTTAACGGGCTGAAGATAAGCCCTTCGAAAAATTAATTGGCCTCTCTGGCTCTGTAAAAAATAGCCAAAGGCTTTTCCCAGGCCCTGGTGCTTTTCTTTCACCACGTAAATCAGGTCACGAATTAAAGGATAACTTCCGGTGTAAATCAACATTTGAACCGGTTTAACATAAAACCCGGCACTATCTGTACTTTCCAGGCGGGCAATGCGGATTTTGTTCATAAAAGATTTTTGAGTTGAGTCTTCCTGATTTCCCACCCAGCTTACTCCCACAAATCCCACCGCATTTTTTACTTTAGAAACGTATTCAACCACCCCCTGTGTAGAAGGAGCAGCTGTAACATTTGATCCCAGGCTTTGTCCGTTTAATACTGAATCCAGCATAAATCGCACCGTACTGGTGGCGGACAAACCATCGAATACGGGAATTAAATCTTTTTTTAGCTTTCCTATTATCAAATCCTTAATTTCCTGAACAGTAAAAAAGGAATCCCTGGCCTGGGGATGCACGATCACAGCAATAGCATCGCGGGCAACGGTAAACATTTGGGGCCCCACTCCGGTAGAATCCAAGATTCCTGCTTTCTCGGAATTATTAAACCCGCGTGTTGCAATTACCATTCGGATGGTATCGTTATAAAGATCCATGAGGCACTCCGCTTCCGGTTTATAGTGAACAATAATTTTTGTATCAGGAAAATCGGCCATATAAACCCTTATATGCTCATCAATCACTGGTTTAAATGTTTCATCGCAACTAATATGAATCGTTCCTGAATGAAAACTGTCTGGCGGCCCATCTTCCTGACCACCACAGCCAGGCAGCATTAAGAGCAGCACAAGGGAAAATACAAAAACAACAATTTCCCTCATTTATAATATTGCTTTTTGTACCCCCTGTAAATTCTCCAGCCACCATAAGAAAGCAATAAAATTCCTAAAATGATGTCGAGCACAGGAGAAGGTTCTCTTTGAAAAACATTAATGTCTAACAAATTATACAGGAGAAAATATAATCCCAGTAATATAAACAGGCAGCCCATCACAATATCCATTACAGACCTTATGCCTGAAACCTTTCTTCTTTGTCTTTCCTGGAATTCTTCAATCATTATCTTATTTTGGGAGGAGCAATTTAAAACTTTTTTATTGTTCAATTCCTACAAAACTTACAGGCTGCGTGAAAGTTACCGGAACAGCCAGTCCATTTTGAACAGCAGGCTTCCACTTAGGCATTTTTTTTAACACACGTAATACTTCCCGGTCAAATGCAGTGCCCCCGGATTTTTCAATATTAAATCCGGTTACAGAACCATCTATATCAACTAGAAATTTCACTATCACAGTTTTAACTTCGCCAGGAAACATTTCGAAAGGAACTACGAGATTCTCTGCAAGGAATTTTTTCCAGGCTTCCAAACCTCCCGGAAATTGAGGCTGGATCTCCGCTTTAATAAACTGAACAGGTTCACTTTCATTTATTGAATTTGAAATGGGTGCCAAAGAACCCACAGCGGGGGTTAGGGATTGCATAAACCTGTTTGAAATATTTTCAGAATTTGTATTGGAAATTGCCCGGTATTCAATTTCTCTAATGGTAAGAAGTTGCGATTCAGGCTCAACATGCTGTACCAATTGAATGTTATTAAAATTGGCTGTTGCGGTGTTTTGCGGCTGCGGTGGCGGAGAAGGAGTCCGTGGTATTTCCGGCAAAACATGCGGAAGATCAACCTGAGTAAGTTTCAATTCACGATGGGCTTTCGTTGGAAGGGAAGATTTAAAAACTTCACCCGGTTGCAGGATTAATAAAACAATTATGAAGGATGAAATAGAAAAAATTAAAGAAAAACTTAACCTTGAATTGTAATGCCTTCTCAAGGTATATGCACCATAAGATTTATTTCGGTGCTCGAACAATATGTCAAGCATATCGGCCCGGAGAATTTGTTCGCTGGTCATGGTTTTGATTTTTAATGGGATGTTGAATGGAGGATAATCCATAGAAACAGCAAGAAATTATTAAAATCACGGCTGTATTACGCAATGATTTTAAATTTGCGGCCTTAATTCTATATATGAAAATATTAATGGTTTGCCTGGGAAATATTTGCAGAAGTCCATTGGCTGAAGGAATTCTTCGTACTAAAACCAAAGAGGCAGGGCTGGAGTGGATAGTGGATAGTGCAGGTACAAATAATTATCATATTGGCGAACCTCCACATCATTTATCGCAAAAGGTTGCAAGGCTTAATGGGGTTGATATTTGTGAACAGCGAGCAAGGAAATTTGTTTTGGATGATTTTCAAAAATTTGATTTGATCTATGCAATGGCGGAAGATGTTTTAGAGGATATGAAGAAAATTGCAGGCAAAGCATATGATGCAGAAAAGGCCATGTTATTTTTAAATGAATTATACCCGGGAAAAAATATGTCGGTTCCCGATCCATGGTACGGAACGGAGCCCGGCTACCATGAGGTGTATGATCTTATTGATAAAACCTGTGAAGTTATCATTAACAAGTATGGCTCTTTACGTATAAAATAATTTCTCTTCATCTACCTTTACCTAAATGGCAACAGAAAAGGATTCAAGTAAAAAGCAGGGAACAAAACCTTCGCTGCCACAGGGCACACGTGATTTTGGGCCGGAGACCGTAAAGAAACGGCAATATATTTTTCAAACCATCCGCCACGTATTTGAGTTATATGGATTTGAACCACTGGAAACGCCTGCCATGGAAAATCTTGAAACTTTAATGGGAAAATATGGCGAAGAAGGTGATAAACTTATTTTTAAGATTCTTAATAATGGTTTAGACAATCCGGATAAAGAATTTCAAACAAGAGATGCTTTTGAAAAACTTTTGAAAGGGAAGAATGTAAAAGAACTTACGGAACGTGCTTTAAAGTATGACCTTACCATTCCATTTGCCAGGTTTATAGCCATGAACCATGGAAAACTGAATTTTCCATTTAAGCGTTATCAAATACAACCGGTATGGAGAGCCGACAGGCCGCAGCGCGGACGTTACCGGGAATTTTATCAATGTGATGCAGATGTTGCAGGCAGTAATTCGCTTTTGAATGAATCTGATTTTATACATATCTATAAAGATGTTTTTTCAAAACTTGGAATAAAAGGGATTTCAATCAGGATCAATTCACGTAAAATTTTATCGGCGCTTGCAGAGCAGTGCGGTGGCATGGATCAATTGATAAATATTACCGTTGCCATTGATAAACTGGATAAAATAGGGATAGAAAAAGTTAAGGAAGAATTATTTCAAAGAGGATTGAACGCAGAACAAGTTCAGAAAATTGAAAAATATCTTGCCATATCAGGTACCAATGAGGAAAAACTTTCAGCTATTAAATCATTGATTAGCCAGGAAACCGGTATAGCGGGAATTCATGAATTAGAAAACCTGTTAGTTTTAAGTGGTACGTCATCAACTGATGAAAATATAAATGTTGAAATTGACTTTACCCTTGCAAGGGGATTAAATTATTATACCGGGATCATTTTTGAAGTAAGGCCGCCAGAGCAGGTGAAAATGGGTTCTATTGGCGGAGGAGGCAGGTATGATGATTTAACCGGAAGTTTTGGAGTGCCTGGAATACCCGGTGCAGGTATTTCATTTGGAGTGGACAGGATTTATGATGTAATGGAGGAACTTAAATTATTTCCTGACAGTGTTGGAGAAGGAACTAAGGTTTTGTTTTTTAACATGGGTGAAAAAGAAAGTGAGAAGGCAATGGAATTGATTTCGGAATTAAGAAAGAATGGAATTGCTTCTGAAATATTTCATGAAGCTTTAAAATTTGACAAGCAGTTCAAATATGCCGAAAAGAAAAATATTCCTTATATAATCATCATAGGAAGTTCGGAACTGGAAGAGCGGGTTTGTAACATAAAGAATCTTAAGACAGGCAGGCAGGAAAAAATCAGTTTCGAAATGCTTGTAAATTATTTTCTTACCGCTTAATAATTTGTACCGGCCAGGCCACCAGTACATTTGTAGCAGAATCAAATTTATATTCATCATCGCTGTCAACAAAACGATAGCCCATCCAGAATCTGCCCTGCCTGACCTCACGGTAATAAAGCATGTTTTTGTCTATTCCCTTATAAATTATTGCTGGAGTATGATGACTTTTGTGCGGTTGGTTTTCGGCGTAAGTTATGGGCTGCATATCCGCCGTTGAATCTTTCATATGAGAAAAATATAAAACCGAACCATCTTTATAAGAATAGGTTTGAACAGTATTTCCCCATTCATCAACAGAAGACCATTTTTTCTTAAACCCACGGGGAACAACAAAAGGAATGGAATAATTATTTCCTTCATCATTAAAAATAAATTCCTGTTTGCGGTATGAATTTGTAATGAAGCAGGAAGGCAAAATGAGACCGGTAAAAACTATTATAAATATATAGCGCATGCAATAATTGTTATCGGGTAAATCACAAGTAATCAACAATAAAAATTGAATTCATCAAGTACCTGATCACTGTGCAATAATTATACTAGGCGAATAATTTCACTTTTCCAGTTAAATATGTTCATAAATGATGGCCGCTCCCTGCCCTACTCCAACACACATTGTTGCCAGTCCATACTTTACACCTCTTCTCTTCATTTCATGCAACAGCGTTGTTGAAATTCTAACCCCGCTGCAGCCCAAAGGATGCCCCAAAGCAATGGAACCTCCATTTACATTTACAATTGAAGGATCCATACCAAGGTCCTTCATGCAGGCAAGGGCTTGGGAGGCAAAAGCTTCATTAAGTTCAACCAGGTCAATATCAGGCATGGTAAGGCTGGCTCGTTTTAAGGCTTTTTGAGTAGCAGGAACAGGACCTATACCCATTATTGCGGGATCAACACCTGCAACTGCCATGGAAATAATTTTTCCAATCGGTTGTAAACCATATTTTTTTACTGCATCGGCACCGGCTAACAACATGGCTGCTGCACCATCATTTATTCCTGCCGCATTACCTGCAGTTACCGTTCCATCATTCGTAAAAGCGGGTTTAAGTGTTGCCAGTTTTTCCAGGGTAGTTTGCCGGGGATGTTCATCTTTATCAATAATACTCATTTGTCCTTTGCCTGCCATTACTTCAACCGGAACAATTTCGTGTGACCATTTTCCTTCTTCAAGGGCAGCAAAATATTTTTGCTGGGATGAAAGCGCAAATTCGTCCTGCTGCTGGCGGGAAATATTCCATTGCTTAGCAACATTTTCCCCGGTTTCGCCCATACTAAATGGATAATGGAGGGATTTGAGTTTAGGATTTATAAAACGCCAGCCAAGAGTAGTATCAACTATTTCATTTGTACGTTGAAAGGGTGTTACAGATTTAGCCATAACAAAGGGGGCGCGGCTCATACTTTCCACACCACATGCTATGATCATTTCCGCATCATTGCACATAATTTGCCGGGCACCATCCATAATGGCCTGCAAACCAGAAGCACAAAGACGGTTAACGGTATTTCCGGGTATGGTTACCGGCAATCCAGCCAGCAAAGCCGCCATGCGTGCCACATTGCGGTTATCTTCTCCTGCCTGGTTGGCATCACCTGCAATTACATCTTCAATGGCGGAATGATCCACTGAAGGATTTCTTTTAAGCAGCTCCCTTATTACAAGGGCAAGCAAATCGTCGGGGCGAACAGAACTAAGGGCGCCACCATACTTACCTATTGGCGTCCTGACAGCATCTATAACAAATACTTCTTTCATTTATTAATGCAGGTTAATGAGGTGTTTCAAGCTTCAATGTTAAAAGGGTTGCAAGATAATGTTTAGCTCAATACCTCTGAAAGCAAGGGTTTATCTTTGCGCGATGGTTGAAACAACCCAAATGACGCAAAAGATCAAAAACATCAGGCAATTATCCCTTCCGGAGCTGGAAGCTTATTTTATAAATAAAGGCGATAAAAAATTTCGTGCAAAGCAGGTATGGGAATGGTTATGGCAAAAACAGGCCCGTTCATTTGCCGATATGACCAATCTGAGTAAAGAATTAAGGCAGGGACTGGGTGACAATTTTTTCCTCCCGGCAATTGTGATAGATGAAACCCAGGTAAGTGCTGACGGCACCATAAAATCGAGGTTTAAAACCCATGAAGGTCATTTGTGCGAAGGAGTGCTTATTCCCACTGAAAACAGGCATACCGCCTGTGTATCGTCGCAGATTGGCTGTTCCTTAAGTTGCCGTTTTTGTGCCACAGGTTATATTGAAAGAAAACGCAACCTTGATTTTGATGAGATCTATGATGAAGTAGTGCTGTTGAACCAGCAAAGTGAAAAAATGTATGGGAAAAAACTTTCCAATATTGTTTTCATGGGCATGGGTGAACCGCTTTTAAACTATAAAAATGTACTTAAATCCATTGAAAGGATTACTTCGGAAGATGGTTTGGGAATGAGCCCGCGACGTATTACCGTTTCAACTGCAGGTGTTGCAAAAATGATTAGGCAATTAGGTGATGATAAGGTTCGGTTTAAACTTGCTTTATCCTTACATGCGGCCAATGATACCAAACGCAACGAAATCATGCCCATTAATGAAACCAATAATTTAAAAGCTATCATTGATGCCTTGAACCATTTTTACAGGATGACGAAGAACGAGATCACCCTGGAATATATACTTTTTAAGGATTTTAATGACAGCAAGGCTGATGCCGATGAACTGATAAGAATTTACAGGCAGGTTCCTGCGGACCTGGTGAATATAATTGAATATAACCCTATTGAATTTGCCAGATTTGAAAAGCCCAGTGAAAAAAAGGTTGATGAATTTATGGCTTACCTGGAGCAAAACAAAGTAAATGCCCGTTTAAGACGCAGCCGGGGAAAGGACATTGACGCCGCTTGCGGGCAATTGGCAAATAAAGCAAAATGAGTTCATAAAAATTATTAACCCAAATTAACCTGGAAATTTCTGCCTTCGATTAAACCTGCCGCTTAAGTGACTGTCTAGAGTACCAATCTTTTTAAAACAGAAAAAATATTATGAAAAAATTTCTTACCAGCGCGCTCGTCCTTGCACTTTCATTAGGTGCAGCGCAGGCACAAACATCAGATAAAGGACAAAAAGAAAGGAAAGAACATAAAATGCGAGGAGGTTCTTTCAATAAATTAAACCTGACTGAAGATCAAAAGGTAAAAATGCAAACGCTTCGCGAGCAGCAAAAGGCCGAGATGGAAACGCTTAAAAACAACCAGTCTCTGAGTAAGGAGCAATTAAAGACTCAGCGTATGGAGCTAATGAAAAAATACCGTGCCCAGTACGAAGCCATCTTAACACCTGCTCAAAAAGAAGAAGCCAAAAAAATGGCAGCTGAAAGAAAATCGCAGGGGAAGTTTAAAAAAGGCGGCAAAAAAGGAATGAAAGGAAAGGATGCTCTTAAAAATGACCTGAACCTGAGTGCCGATCAACAGGAAAAAATGAAGGAGTTACATGAAGAATTCCAGACGAAAGCAAAAGCCATCCGCAACAATGCAGATCTTACCCAGGATCAGAAAAAATCGCAGATGCAGGATCTGATGAAAACAAGGAAAGAAAAAATGAAGGCCTTTTTAACAGCCGAGCAGCTGGAAAAAATGGAATCAAAGAGAAAAATTAGGGGCGCGAAAAAGGTAAAATAAGACAAGTCTTCACCTCAATAAACAAAAGGACTGTGGCAACACAGTCTTTTTTACTTTTACTGCATGAAAAATAAATCCGGCTTTCAAAAATTCATGGCGCCCGAAAAAAAGGGAGCGGCTAAAAAAGAGCATTTAAGGCAGGAAAAAAGAAAGTTCAAGAAGGAACTGACTGAAAAATTCGAAGCTAAAAAAAGAGCTGCCAGGAGTAAATACGAGGCTGCCACCCAGGGGATTACCCCACCCAGGCCCGTAATTGAAAGGAAGGCAGACACCTCGGCTATGCCCTTAAATAAATACATTGCCCATTGTGGTGTTTGTTCACGGCGGGATGCTGTTGAACTAATAAAAACGGGGAAGGTGAAAGTGAATGGGAATGTGATTACAGAGCCGGGATTTAAAATTGCACCCAATGACAGTATTATTTATTCGGGAAAAAAGATAACGCCCGTAAAAAATCTTGTTTACATACTTATAAACAAACCCAAAGATTATATTGTAACCACTGATGACCCCCAGCAAAGAAAAACAGTTCTCGACCTTATAAAAAATGCAACTTCTGAAAGGATCTATCCTGTAGGAAGGCTGGACAGGAACACTTCTGGCGTTTTATTATTAACAAATGATGGCGACCTTTCTCAAAAGCTTACCCATCCCAGTAATGAGATCAAAAAAATATATGCTGTTACACTTGACCGTCCATTGGCTAAAAAAGATTTTGATGAAATTTTGAAAGGTGTTCCTCTTGAAGACGGAATAGCACATGTAGATGTTCTAGCTTATACAGATGTACAGGACAAAAGACAGATAGGGGTTGAAATTCACAGTGGAAGGAACAGGATCGTAAGAAGAATATTTGAGCATTTTAAATACGATGTTAAAGGACTTGACAGAGTTAGTTTTGCAGGGTTGACCAAGAAGAATGTAAATCGGGGAAAGTGGAGATACCTGAATGAGAAAGAAGTTCGGGACCTTAAGTTTTTTAAGAAAGGAAAAAAATAAAGAAGAGAATTAAGATGAAGTTAGAAGAGCAGATCATTTACAGTGATGAAGATGTAGTTGTTATTAATAAACCTTCTGGTATACTTACCATTCCTGACAGGGAAGGGAAAGGCAATTCACTTAAAGAATTATTGCAGGATAAGTTTGAAAACATATTTACTGTGCATCGCCTGGACAGGGATACAAGCGGCGTGGTAATCTTTGCGCGGAATGAAAAAATGCACAGGCATCTTTCCATGCAGTTTGAACACAGGGAAACAAAGAAATTTTATAACGGGTTAGTATTGGGTGAACCCAGTCCAGGAGTAGGAACCATTAATGAGCCTATAGCAGAACACCCGGGAAAGAAAGGGTTGATGACAGTTTACCGGAAAGGCAAGGAAAGCATTACGGATTATGAAACAGAAGAATCCTTCCGATTATTCAGCTGGATGCGGTTCAGAATTCATACGGGAAGAACGCACCAGATAAGGGTTCATATGAAACATATTGGCCATCCCATTGCTTGTGATGCATTCTATGGTGATGGGAAACCCGTTTTCATATCGCAGATAAAAAACAAGTACAAGCTTTCAGAAAAGGAAGAAGAAGAAAGGCCGATATTATCCCGGCTTGCTTTACATGCAAGCGAAATCATTATAAAGAATTTGAAAGGAGGAGAATATCAATTTATTGCTCCTCCTCCAAAAGATCTGCGGGCTGTTGTTCAGCAATTAAAAAAATGGAAAAAATAAGAAGAATACCTTAATAATTATTCGGGAATAGGTGTATAACGTAAGTAAGGCTTTACGATCTTCAGGCCTTTAGGAAATTTTTTCTCTGCTTCTTCGGTTGAAACAGAAGGCACCACAATTACATCTTCTCCCCTTTCCCAGTTTGCTGGTGTAGCTACACTATGTTTTGCAGTTAGTTGTAAAGAATCTATTACGCGCAATACTTCATTAAAATTCCTTCCTGTAGATGCGGGATAAGTGATCATTAGTTTAACCGTTTTATCCGGACCAATTATAAACAATGATCTTACCGTTGCAGTTGCAGAAGCGTTAGGATGAATCATATCATATAAACCGGCAACATGCCTGTCTTCATCTGCAATGATGGGAAAATCAACATTGCATTGCTGTGTTTCATTGATATCTTTTCTCCAGCCCAAATGCTGTTCAAGTGGATCTACACTAAGTGCAAGCACTTTTACATTTCGTTTTTCAAATTCGCCTTTTAACAGTGCTGTCCTTCCCAGTTCTGTTGTACATACAGGTGTATAATCGGCGGGGTGAGAAAAAAGTATTCCCCAGCTGTCGCCAAGGAAATCATAGAAATCAATTTCACCTTCTGTGGTTTTTGCTTTGAAATTCGGGGCTTTATCTCCCAGTCTTAAACTCATAATTTTTTATTTAAATATTAAAAATTAATCTAAATGAATAGTGTATTCAATAGGTGAATTCTTTATTAACATAGCTGCTACGCCACAATATTTTTCGAGAGACAAATCTATTGCCTTCTTCACCTTTTCCCTGTTTTCTTCTTCGGTCTTTATAAAATAAGTGAGGTGAATGGTTTTAAAAACCTTTGGCAATTCTTCAGTCTGATCGGCTTCTGCGTCTACGCTAAGGGAAGCAAAAGGAACCCTCATTTTTTCCAGGATCTCAACAACATCAATTGCGGAACAGCCGGCAAGACCTGAAAGCAATAAAGCTTTAGGACTAAAACCATTCTTCGCATCCATTTCTATTTTTGCATTTCCCTGGTAGGAGTCAAAGGATTGCTGTGTTTTCCAGATTGTATTAGTCTTCATTATTTATATCATTTAAACTGTGTTTTTTATTCTGCAAAGCGTTATCGAGTGTCCATGGCACTAATTCTTTCAAAGGGTGTTGACGAACCGGGCAATCGTGTTTCTTACAAATATGGCATTGAGAATAAAGGCAGCCATCGCTGTGAACAAAGAGTTCCAGTGATTCTCCGAATTCGCTACGCACCAGTTTTGCCAGTTCGTCCACTTCTTTATGTGCCTGGTTAATATTGAGGTACCATGGAACGGTTAAATGGCAGTCGAGGTGAATTACATTGCCATATTTAATAATGCGCAGGTTGTGTAGGTCGATCCAGTTCTCGCGGCGATTATGTTGCAGAAGGGTTACCATTCTTTCCAGCAGGTTCATGTCGGCTTCATCCATAATTCCTGCGAGAGAAAGCCGGATGATCTTGTATGCTGTATAAATAATGTACAGTCCAAACAACAAAGCCACCACACTGTCGATCCATAATAACCCGGTAATACTTATAAGAAGCAGTCCTGCAATAATTGCAATTGTAGAATAGGTATCTGTTTTAAGATGTTTACCACTTGCAATTAAGGCCATTGAATTATTTTTCCTTCCCTGCTTAAGAGATATTACCCCGAGGATCCAGTTTGCAACGGCGGAGGCACCTACCAGGTAGATACCGATATCGAGTTCCTGTATAGGCTGGGGATAGAAAAGGTTTGAAACGGCAGTGTAAATGATCAGTAAACCTGCCGAAAGCACCAGGGTTCCTTCAATTGCTGCAGATACAAATTCGGCTTTCCCATGACCATAAGGGTGGTCTTTATCGCGAGGTTTGGCAGCAATGTATAAGCTGTAAAGACCGATAAAGCCTGCAGTTACATTTACAATACTTTCCAGAGCATCGGTAAGTATGGCAACAGAATGGGTAATAAAATAGGCTGCAAATTTTGCAATCAGCAAAATAGAAGATGCAATAGCAATCAGGCGCTGGAGCCTTAGGTTTGCAACCGAATCTTTATTTACTATGCTCAAGAATTATTTTTCTGCAATTTAAACTATTGCATCGTACCTGTCCTTTACTGCATTCCAGTTCACCACTTTCCACCAGTTGGAGATATACTCAGGGCGTTTGTTCTGGTATCGAAGGTAATAAGCATGTTCCCATACATCAAGTCCTAAAATGGGAACGCCTTTTATTTCGGCAACATCCATCAGGGGATTATCCTGGTTAGGAGTGGAAGTGATCTGCAGTTTTTTATCGTTGTTCACTATCAGCCATGCCCAACCGCTTCCGAACCTTGATTTTGCAGCTTCTTCAAACTGTGTTTTGAATGCGTCGAAAGAACCAAAACTATCGGATAAAGCAGTTGCCATATTTCCGGATGGTGGGGTTACGGTTGGCGTCATTATGCTCCAGAACAATTCATGATTAAAATGCCCACCGGCGTTATTTCGAAATTTTGTACTGTATTTTGAAACTTTTTCCAAAGCATCTTCAAGAGGTTTAGACATGTCAACATTTTCGGCAAGTGCTGCTTCTTTGAGATTTGAAGCATAAGATGCAGCATGGCGGTTATAATGAATTTCCATGGTTCTTGCATCAATAGCTGTTTCGAGTGCATTAAAACTATAAGGCAAGGGCTTTTGATCGTAGCCAGTAACAAATTTGGAGGACCGTGCCCGGATTATTGAACATGATGAAAGAAAAGAAGGAACAAGGCAGAATGCGAGGCCGGCCTTTCCTGTCATAGCAATAAAATTTCTTCTTGAAGTTAAAGGTGCCATAGATTAGTTTTTTGGAAAGTTACTAATTAGGTGTTTGCCGCGAACCAAACAGAGCTTTAATTTTTCTAAAGGTTCGCACATATACATCTTTATTGAAGAGCTGAGAATCGCGCATAGCCTTGTACGTTAAAAACACTCCAATAGGTACAAGAAAGATGGTTGACAGCCACATACCAAAGGCCGGATCGACCTTTCCTTCCTTTGAAAATTTTTCACCCGTTGTACCCGTGAAATAGAACAGCATAAAAAACAAAATTGCGAAAACCAGGGGGCTTCCCAATCCACCTTTGCGAATGATGGAACCAAGAGGAGCGCCTATAAGAAACAGCACCAGGCAGGCAACCGAAAGTGCGATCTTCCGGTGCCATTCAATTTCATGAAGGCGCATATTTCGTTTTTGTTCGTTATAAATAGTAAGGGCAATGTCATTACTGAGTTTAGCCGACATCAGTTTATTATTCACACGCTGGTTGATTGCTGGCTTCAAACTATCGGGAATAAAATTGTTGAAATTCCTGATCGAATCAGCTACATGTGATTTCCAGTTAGAGTCGAGGTATTTAACAAAGGAAATATTACCAAAGACCTCGTTCTTTACCCTTTCTTTTATTAAAGACGAAGCATTTCTAATTGAATCCATGGCCTGATTCAGTTGCCGCATACTCAGCATTTTCGCGTTATTCTTATTTACGCTGTCGGCAGTTCTTTGCCGCAGACCAAAAGAACTAAGGTCGAATTGCTTTTTATATTCAGAAAATCCCAGCCTGATATATTCGGTGGATGGAGAGGCCGTGTTTCCTTTTTCCTCGTAACGCCAGCCATCTTTCAAAACAAATTCCATGAATCTTTTATTTTCCGAGATGCGCATTACCCCGTTGGCAGCAACAATAAAATTATCCTGCAAACCCGAATTAGATTCATAAATGATAATATCACTAATGATGCTGTCATTCTTTTCCTTTTCACCGATCTTAATGGCAAAGCCGTTGAGTTTATCATAAAAAACCCCTTCTTTTAAATCGAAAGAAGGCTTTGCATACACGATATCCGCCAGTAGTGTACGCGATTTTAAATTGGCTACAGGAATTATATTATTTGAAAAAAGAAAAGCGATTCCACAGATCAACGTAGTTACAAAAAACAGGGGACGCATAAAACGCAGCAAGGAAATGCCTGCAGATTTTACAGCTATCAGCTCGTAGGATTCTCCAAGATTACCAAATGTCATCAGCGAGGAAAGTAAAACCGCCAGAGGAAGTGCAAGAGGCACCAGGGTTGCACTCTGGTACCAGATAAATTCCAGGATCACACCTACGCCAAGTCCTTTTCCTACAAAATCATCAATATAAAGCCAGAAGAACTGCATGACAAGCACCAGCACTGTAATAAAAAAAGTGGCCACAAAAGGACCAACAAAAGCTCTTATTACAAGTTTGTCAAGTTTTTTAAACACCTGCGCCGTCCTTTAATTATAACTTTAAGAATGGAAGTGACAAAAATAAGGCTTTCGAAGGCTGAGTTGGAAATGGTTAGCAACAGTGAGTTGATCTTAACAAAAAATAGGATTATTCGCATAGCCATCTGTTTGCTGGAAGCTGCTATGGGAAGGATGCAGTTTGAAGCTGGTGATAATACCGGTTTTCCTTTCAACAATACCCCAAAAATTTCGAAAGGAGAAAACTATGAAGGGCTTCCTTTTGCAATACTGGACTATCCAAGAATAGCAGATGCAGGTGCATTGTGTTTTGTGCGAAGCATGTTCTGGTGGGGAAATTTTTTCAGCAGCACATTGCACTTGTCGGGAAAATATAAAATTGCATTTGAAAGAAAAGTTATAGATGCTTACCAATTGCTAAGCGATCGGGAATATTTTGTTTGTGTTTCGGATGAACAATGGGGCCACCATTTTAGAAATGATAATTATAAAGAAATACGGTCCTTTTTACCAGCACAATTCGAAGAACTGGTAAGGTCTGCCTTGTTTATTAAAATCGCAAAAAAACATTCACTTTCTGAATGGGAAGAAATAGAACTGATGCTGTTCAATAATTGGAGGTTCCTTTCGGGTTTAGTTTCCGAGGCGGTGAAATAATTCTTTTACCTGGTGGTCCCAGAGCATGCTTTGATCCTTGATTTCTTTTTTATCTGCAAAATCTTTAATAACGAGAATGGTTTGATTGGTTACTTCGGATTTTTCAATACTGAATTCAAAATATTCATCTTTAGGGGCATGAGTCCAGTGAAAGCGAATAAATTTATCTGTTTCACTATCTACTACTTCGGCAGTTTCTTCTGAACCGTTCCATGAGAAACTGTAAATACCATCCTGGTCATCCACTTTATCGGCAAACCATTCCTGCAGTCCGGAGGAGGAAGTAAGAAATTCGTAAAGTATGGAGGGAGAACATCTCACAGGATATTCCAAAGTATACAATTGTTTTTTGCTCATCTTAGTCCGTTAATTCTTGTCAATTGCTGCAATAATAGAAAAATATTCAATCCCGCAAAGTTTTTTTAATACCATTTTCAGGAGGGAAAGGCATTTGAAAATGAAGAAATCTTAAAATTTTGAAAAAAAAAATTTTTTCATATTGTTCTTTTTGCTAATTTGGATTTGTCGTTCGGCTATTTCGGACGCTGAGAAACCAGAAATGTGATGGATATTTTGGGATAACCAAAACTAAATTTTAAACATTCAAGTCTTTAAAATAACCATCTAAATAAAACCAATCCTATGAGCATGCGTCAGTTAAAGATCACGAAATCTATTACCAATCGTGAATCCCAAAGTCTCGAAAAGTACCTACAGGAAATAGGGAAAGTAGAGCTTATCACTCCCGAAGAGGAGGTCAGGTTAGCAAGACTAATCAAGCAGGGTGACCAAATTGCCTTAGACCGCCTCACAAAAGCCAATCTTCGTTTTGTTGTTTCCGTTGCCAAGCAGTACCAGAACCAGGGACTTTCTCTTCCTGATCTTATCAATGAAGGAAATCTTGGACTGATAAAAGCTGCACAGCGATTTGATGAAACCAAGGGCTTTAAATTTATTTCTTATGCTGTTTGGTGGATCAGGCAATCTATTCTGCAGGCTTTGGCCGAGCAGGCAAGGATAGTCAGGCTTCCACTGAACAAAGTTGGGCTTACCAACAGGATCCAGAAAGCATTCAGCCAGCTGGAGCAGGAGTTTGAAAGAGAACCATCTGCCGAGGAACTTGCGGAATTGCTGAACATGGATCTTGAAGAAGTAACTTCTACCTTAGGCATTAATGTGAGGCACGTAAGTGTGGAC
>JAEZCV010000071.1 GCA_023429985.1 Bacteroidota bacterium
ACCCTACCCTGCGCATCTGTTAATGCATAAAAAATGTGCTGTGCGCCGATCTCAAACAGAACAACAGGCTCGTCTGCTTTTTCGCTGCCAATATCAAAGATTGTTCTCAATAGAATTGATTTGATTAATAAATGAATTCATATTTCACGCCTACGTTACCGGTAAATTTTTCAATGGGCGGATGCAATTTTTTAATTTCAATACTAATGAATTGCACTTGCGCGAATTCTGATTTTATTACCGTAGCCATTCGCATTGCCAGGGTTTCCAGCAACTTTTCAGACCTTTCAAAAATGTTCTTTACAATTTCATAGATCCGAACATAATTAATGGTATCCTCCAGGTTTTCAATCACAGTTTCAAAGGGAACATACCTGACTTCCACATTTATAAGAAAATCGTTTTGCAGAATTTTTTCTTCTTCATACAAACCATGACTTCCCTTTAATTGCAGACCGGAAATGAATATGGTCATCAAAGGTTTCAATGCATGCCTTTTTCCGACAGATACCTTTCTGCATCCAGTGCAGCCATACAACCACTTCCTGCAGCAGTTACCGCCTGGCGATAAATTTTATCCTGCACATCTCCGGCAGCAAAAACGCCTTCGATATTTGTTTTTGATGTACCCGGAATGGTTTTAATATAACCTGCATCGTCCATATCCAACATTCCATTGAATATAGATGAATTAGGTGTATGTCCGATGGCAACAAAAAAACCTTTTACAGGAATTTCTTTTTTTTCACCCGATTGATTATTCTTTATTCTTACTGCTTCAACTGTTTTATCGCCTATGATCTCATCGGTTTCGGTATTCCAGTGAATTTCAATATTTGCTGTATTTATCACTCTTTCCTGCATTATTTTGCTGGCGCGCATTTCATCTCTTCTTACAAGCATATGCACTTTAGTGCAAAGTTTGGAAAGGTAAAGCGCCTCTTCCGCTGCAGTATCGCCTGCACCTACAATGGCCACATCCTTTCCCCTGAAAAAGAAGCCATCACATACTGCGCATGCACTAACACCATGGCCATTGAGTCTTTGTTCACTTTCAATACCCAGCCATTTAGCCGAAGCACCGGTAGCAATAATTAAGGCATCGGCACGAATGATCTTCTCTTCATCTATCCATACTTTAAATGGTCTTACCGAAAGGTCAACCTGGGTGGCCAGTCCATATCTCAGATCGGCACCCATTCTCTGGGCCTGCTTTTCAAAATGAACCATTAATTCAGGCCCCTGGATTCCATCCGGAAAGCCGGGATAATTTTCAACATCGGTGGTAATGGTAAGTTGTCCGCCAGGCTGAATGCCCTGGTAAAGCAATGGTTTTAAATTGGCTCTCGATGCATAAATAGCTGCCGTATATCCTGCAGGTCCTGATCCGATTATTAAGAGGGAAACTTTTTCTTCTTTATGATTATCCATTCAATATTTTGCTTTGCGCGAATTTAGAAGTAATTGGTTGAATTCCGGTGGTGATGGTTATCCTTATTCGGGTATGATCAGGGTATGATATTGGGAAGCATATCCACCGAAATACCCTAAAGCACCATTGCTGATATTGCCGATCACCTTAACCGGTGTTGAAAAAGGGTTTCCAATGGATTCAATTGAAAATTCCCAGGTACGCCAGAAATCAAAAGTTGGCTTGTCAATTCCGCTTAATTTGAAGGTAACCGTATCGCCGCGTTGAAAAAAATCATTATCGGGCTCCACACCGTTGCGGTCTATTCCCGGTTCCACCTGGAGGTCGTAAGTAGTTCCATCAATAAAAAGATCATCAAAGACCGAGCGGTCACCGGGCAAAAACGGGCCATCATTTGTGCTGGTAAAATACCTTACATAATCTCCAAAACCTGGCGCATCGGTTGACCTTACCATAACAAACACATTACTGGTATCATTAGCATCGGGCACAGGCTTCCACCACAAAGAATCAATTTGTTTCTGGTAACCCGGGATGGTGGTGTAGGCCGTATATTCTTCTCCTCCGGTAATTACCTTTAAACTATAGCCGGTATTTAATTCTCCTAAGAAGGCAGAAGCCAGGTCGGATGAATCTATAGAATAGTAAAAAAAGTTAATACCCGGCGCCAGAGGAACGGTGTACTCCTTCAATTTATGGGTAAGCGTTCCGTTGGAAACATAAACATCTGCATTGTTAACAAAGTTCTGGGCTAAAACCGGAAGTGAAAGATTGGAAAAAAAACCAACCGAACGGGTAAGTATCACTATCGGAGCCTGGTTGTTTTCAATTGTGGCTTCAACAACCAGTTTGGGTTCGGCATCATTCAACTTAAAATCTATATCCTTCTCACACCCGGTGATCACCACCAGCATGATCAGCACCAACATCCTTTTCATTTTTCAAAAATAAAAGAAAGCCCCGGATCAAAAATGAACCGGGGCTATTCATACGTTAAAAATCTATTAACCCAGATAAGCTTTCAGAGCATTGCTATACCTGGCTTTTTGCAGGCGCTTGATAGCCCTTTCTTTTATCTGGCGAATCCTTTCTTTTGTAAGGTCATATTTCTGGCCGATCTGCTCGATGGTTGTACCATTTTCGCCATCTAAACCAAAATACGCATTAACTATTTCAGCTTCCCTGGGACTCAATGACTTAAGCACTCTACGAATTTCATTTCTCAATGAATCTTTCATCACATCATCGTCGGTATCATCGCTACCTTCCAGCAGGTCACCCATGGCTACATCTTCGGCTTCGTGCACGGGGGCATCGAGGGAAGTATGACGGGTATTGCTTTGAAAGATATTGTTGATCTCGGTTTCGCTCATTTCAAGAATATCAGCGAGTTCTTCTGTGCTGGGTTCTCTTTCATGCTCCTGTTCGAAAGCCATATAGGCTTTGTTGGCCTTGTTATAGGTTCCGATCTTATTTTGGGGTAGACGAACAAGGCGACCCTGTTCAGCCAAAGCCTGCAAAATAGACTGGCGGATCCACCATACAGCATAAGAAATAAATTTAAAACCTTTGGTTTCATCAAAACGCTGGGCGGCTTTTATCAAACCCAGGTTCCCCTCATTAATCAGGTCGCTAAGCGATAATCCCTGGTGTTGATACTGTTTTGCCACTGAAACCACGAAACGAAGGTTGGCCTGAACTAGTTTGTCCAGCGCGCGCTGATCACCCATTTTGATCCTTTGAGCCAGAGTTGTTTCTTCTTCGGGAGTGATCATGGGGATCTTTGAAATCTCCTGGAGATACTTTTCAACGGCCTGGGAATCTCTGTTCGTGATCTGGGTAGCAATTTTGAGCTGCCTCATAAATTAAATCCTTGATTATAAAAATGAATAAATATCATGACATATTGGATCTGCAGAATGTTGCAAAGGGATCGTTAATCCGTCATAGACTATCTGCAAAGGTAAGTTTTGAAGTTCAAACTTCATAGTAGATTAAGTTCAATTATTATCTACAAAAACTATACTAGGATTTGAATTCTGAAACTTAGTCTGGTTAAGCATTTGACAATAATACCGGATTTTCAAAATTGGAGTTATTCACACCCGTTCTGCGCTGGCCCGGTATTTATACTTCAAAAATACCCAACCCAGGATCCCCGCCAGAACCAGGAAGAATGAAATTACCTCTGCCTGCGTTGGCTGCATGCCCAGGAAATTTTCCATTTTCACATTCACCCGGATCTTTTCGATCATAAATCTTTCCAGGCCATTTAATATTAAGTATAAACAGAATACGGCACCCGGCGGCGATAATCGTTTTCGCAGTCCCCAAAGCAGGAAAAACAATAATGTACAAGCTATAACCTCGTATAATGCTGTTGGAAAAACCGGCACTGGAAGCTGGTTACAATACCTGTCGTCGCAACCGGGAATGGGCACTCCTGCCTCGTTTACATTATTGGGAAAGTTATAGGCAAAAAACCAGTTAGGAAGAAAGGACAAGGCGCCCGGCTTAGGAAAATAGGCATTCTCCATATGACCTTCTTTTATAAAATAATCCGCATTGGCCTGGGCAGCTCTTTCAAAATCGCCCGGCTGGGCAACTACAATATTGGAGCTGCTGTCAAGCGCAAAAGCCGAATTATAAATACCCCAGTCACCATCGCCAGCCACCTGGCAGCCAATTCTACCAATGGCATAAGCAATCATTAAAGATGGTGCTATGGCATCTCCAAGATGTCGAACAGATATTTTGTTCTTGCGGGCGTACCAGATAATCACCAGGGTAGCGCAGATCAAACCTCCATAAAATGTGAGGCCGCCACCACTGAAAATATAATCGGCCGGCTTTGTAAGAAAATCGGACCAGTTCTCAAAGATGTCGAACAATTTGGCGCCAACCAGGCCTACAATAAGTGCAATAATGGTTAATTCTCCCACCCTGTCGTGCGGCCACATTCTTAAGGTACGCGTTTCGGGTTTGGCAAGCTGCTGCTTTTTCTTATCGCGGTACCTGAGAAATGCAAAAACGCCCCCCAGCAATAAACCAAGCGGAAGACTTCCCTGCCCGGAAAAAATATAAGCCTGTGTGTCGCGTGTTACTTCGGCATCGAGGAAAAAAAGAGCGAGGATTTTATAGCCAAATAGGAACCCGAGTAAAAAATGAGTGAGTAATTCAGTTATGGATGCCGGTTCTCCAACTTTCACTTTAACTTCTGTGGGGTGAAACAATCCTTCTTTACCCTTTCTTCTCAGTTCTGCGCCTAACAGTGCTGCACCTACGAGAAAAGCAATGGCAACAAAAAATCCAAATGAGTTAATAAAGCGCAGCACACCGATATTCACTCCAAAAAGATCCCTAAAAACATAGTACAAATTTGGATACATAGGCTCAATCTTAAAAGCAATGTTAATGGAAAATATTAACAATAAAAAAGGGACCATTGGCCCCTTAGAATGTTTTTAAACCAGGATCAGTTGCAGTATTCTTCAAAAGCACCAATCAGGTTCTGCGCGATCATTTGCGCTGATCTTCCTTCAATCATATGCCTTTCAATAAAATGAACCAGTTTGCCATCTTTAAATAACGCAATGGAAGGTGAAGAGGGCGGATAAGGCATCAGGTGCTGACGAATAGCCTGCACGGCCTCCGAATCATATCCTGCAAAACTTGTTGTAAGAAAATCGGGCTTTTTAAATGCATTATTCACGGCCATCAAAACACCGGGTCTTGCCGTTCCTGCCGAACATCCGCAAACGGAATTGATCATTACAAGTGTAGTTCCCTGCTTGGAAAGTTGTGATTCCACTTCATCTTTTGACACTAATTCGGAAAACCCATTTTCTGTAAGTTCTTCCTTCATGGGTTGTACTATTTCTATTGGATACATGGTTTGAATTTTTTGCAAAGTTAACCAGACTGAATTGACTTTTCTGCAGTTAAATTGGCTGTATTGTCATAACAGCTTCAAATATTATGAATTTATGTCAGGTAAAATCCTTTAAAAATCCATTGGTCTGTAGTTTGACCATGGAAAAGAAAATCAAACTAAAAATTTAAAAATATGACACGCTTAGAATTTAAAAACATTCCCGCTAACGGAAGCTTTAACAAATTAATGGACGACTTTTTTCCTGCGCTTCCGTCTTTGTTTAGCCAGGATTCTTTGAAAGGCTTTCAGCATGCAGTTCCGGTAAATGTTATTGATACTGCAGAAGGATTTATACTTGAGATTTCAGCACCGGGATTTGAAAAAGAAAATTTTAAAATTAACCTGGAGCAAAATATACTTACGGTATCGGCCGATAAGAAAGAAGCAGAAGAAAAGGAAGAAAGGAAATTCATCAGGAGAGAAATAAGAACTGCAGGAATTAAAAGATCTTTTACACTTCCGGAAAATATCAATGCAGATGAAATTTCAGCAAAATATGTTAATGGTATCCTGCAATTAAACCTTCCCCGCAAACAGGAAGTCAGAGAGTCCGGAAAACAAATTACAATACAATAAGTTTTAAACTTTTTCTCATAAGCAGTTGGTTTTGGTTTACACCCTCCGTTTCAACGGAGGGTTATTTTTTGTGGTTAGAACGCAGATGACACTGATTTGCCTGATGGACGCTGATTAGATTACAAAGTGGGAATAGAATACAGATCAATGCATTTCAAATATGTATTCTTCGGAGTTACATCTCCGATTATCTGGCCAATCTGCGTCATCTGCGTTCCATAATAATCACATACAATCATCCTTCCGCCTTGTATCGGTAATGGTCTGGATCTTCCACTCACCTTCTACTTTAACTAATAAGAATACGTTAACACCACAGTGACTGAATTTTTCACCGACAAAAAATTTATAAGGCGTCCAGGCAATAGCCATGTTGCCATCAATTTTTATGGTTTCAAATTCAATCCTTTCATCATAAATTTCACTGTGTGGTTTTCCAATGATCTCAATAAAATTATCAAGGGTTTCAGAAGTAAAAACCGTTTCGCCTTTTTTGTTTTTTACAACAGAATGCAGGCTGGCAGTTTTCATAAATGCTGCTCGAATCATTGCAGTATCCGACTGGCGCATACCATCGAAAAGCTGCATTACCGGCAGTTTTACACGTTCTTCTTCCAATTGGGCATGCAAATGGTTCATGTTAGTCAGAAATAGTGTTAAGATTGTGAAAATCAGCTTCATATAAGAGTTCTTTATATAATTTCGGATAGCTTTTTGCCGTTTAAGATAAAAATGTATGCGCATGAAAAGCCTTAATTATTTACAAGTGGTAATTGCAGGACTTTTACTGGTTACTGCTGTTAGCTGTACATCTTCAAGAGACCTCTATGGAGATGAAGGTTATGCAAGGCAATCTGCAGATAGAATTTTGGTTGAAGATCCTTATTATGGAACGATTGTAATGGAAAGAGATCCTTTCACGGGAAGATATTACCAGGTAGGAACCCTTGGGATGTCGCCTTATGGAAGCAGGTATGGATATGGTAGAAATGTAAGGAACAATCCAGGATATTATCACCGCAGGCCGCCGGTTTACCAAAGACCCGGTAACAGCAATAAACCCGCACCTTCTCCGGCCGAAAGAGCTAAAGTGAGAGAGGATGCCCGTAAAAAAGTTCTTGGAAATTAATCAAGCAAAAACCCCGCAATTGCGGGGTTTTTTTATTGAAAAACTTAAGTCCATTATTTAATATATCCAAGGATCTTCAGCATGCTTTGGGCAGATTGTTCTTTTGCATAAACCCAGTCAACCAGTTTGCCATTCTTATCCTTATCTACAAT
>JAEZCV010000103.1 GCA_023429985.1 Bacteroidota bacterium
ATTCAGCTGTGCTTGATTCTCTGAAAGATTTGACTGATTTTATCCTTTCTAAAACTAAAGGCATTTGTTTCAATTCATTTGGTGTGGCTTCAGTTAACCAGAGGCACCACTTTTGACCATTGTTTAAATATTCTTTTGCACCAATTAACTTTTTGAAGAACCTTTTTGCTTGGGGTTCCTTTTTGAGAAAGTTATTCTTTTCATCTTCGGTAAAATTTAAATATCCTCCATCATAGGCTAAATTTCCTACAATCATTTCAGGAACATTACAAATGGGTTTGGTTTTGCTACTAACTAAAACATCTTTCCCTTCAGTCAAATAAGGCGTTATATTATAAACAGATCTTTCTGTCGGCTCCCCTTTTACATTTTCATATTCATAAATTTTCTTCTTATTTTCCTCAATATTTGAAAATCCAATTATAACCACATATACACCCGCATTTCCTTTTGATTCGTTATTCCATTTAAAAGTGCGGTGTGCAAAGTTGATTTTTATGGAAAACTTATTTATTAAATAATTCCACAACAAAGCAACTTGTTCTCCTTGCGTAATTGAATTTGTTGATACAAAAGCAACTTTAATTCTTCCCGATCCAGAATTATGTCTTGTTAAGTATTCTGCTGCTTTTACGTACCAGGCGGATACATAATCCAACATTCCATGATTTTTTAAATCATGGAAAACATTATCAAGATCTTCTTTTTGTGATTTATTCTGTAAATAGAATCCAATAAACGGCGGATTCCCCAATATATAATGAAACTTAGGTTCTTCTTTTTCCCAGGGCATGGGTTCAATCAAACTTTGCCAGTCAATGCGCAGGGCATTGCCATGCACAATGGTGGCGCTTTTTTTCAAAGGCAGTCTTACATAGTATTCACCAAAAGTTTCGCTGGCGCGCATATTCATCTGGTGATCTATCAGCCACATGGCCACCTGTGCTATCTGTGCCGGGAATTCTTCATATTCTATTCCATAAAAGCTGTCTACATCAATAGTAAAATAGCCCGAGATGTCGGAAATGGTTTGTCCTTTCAGCAACTGTTTTACGATTTCCATTTCCAGCAGGCGCAGTTCGCGGTAAGCAATAATGAGGAAGTTGCCGCAGCCACATGCAGGATCCAGTATGCGCAGCTTGCTCAGTCTTTCACGCAGTTTCTGTAGTTTTCTTTTATCGCTTTTTGCTGTTTCAAACTCCTGCCAGAATTCATCCAGGAAGAGTGGTTTAATTAGCTTAAGAATATTTTTTTCGCTGGTATAATGTGCACCAAGGTTTCTTCTTGCTTTTTCATCCATCACACTTTGAAACAGCGAACCAAAGATGGCGGGAGATATCTTACCCCAGTCGAGCAGGCAGCAGTCCATCAGAATCTTCCTCATGCTGCTGTCGAAGGCGGCAACAGGTAATCTTTCTTCAAACAGTTTTCCGTTTACATAAGGAAATGCTGCCAGGTTTTCATCGAGGTTGCTCAGCCTTTCATCTTTTGGCGTGTTGAGGATTTCAAACAACTGGGTAAGGTGGGCGGCAAGGTCGCTGCCGTCGCCTGCAGTTTTCAGATCGAGGTATTCATAAAAAATACCTTTCTCAAAAATATTGGTATCGTCGGCAAAGAGGAGAAAGACCAAACGTACCAGGTAAAGTTCCAGCGCATGGCCTTTATATCCAATTGCCTTTAATTTATCGTGCAGCTTTCCCATCAATTCGGCTGCTTCAATATTTACAGGATCCTGTTCTTTATAAGTTTTTTTCTGGTAGCCGGCTATAAATCCAAATAGGTGCACATGATCTACCAGTTTATTAAGGGTAAATGAACTCTGTTCACCAGTTTCGAGGTCGTAGAGGTTGAAGTTTTCAAAATCAGAAACCAGGATATAGCGGGGAAGTTCTTTTTCTGTCAGCCCGGGGAAATAATCCTTGGCCTGTTTAAAAGCTTTGGTAAGGTCTTTACCGCGACTTTTATGTTCAACCAGAATCACACCTTTCCACAGCAGATCGATATAACCATGTTTATCGTCTATTTTTTTTACCTGTTGTTCAAATGTGGCAACGCGGCGGCGACTGATACCAAACACGTTAAAGAAATCGTCCCAGAAAGATTTTGCTTCAGCGTCCTCGCTTGAATCGTTTTCCCATTCTTTACTGAAAGCCAGGGCGCGGCTTTTAATTTCATTCCAGCTAAGTGGCATAGTGGGGGAAAGATAAGAAAGAGAAAGGGAAAGAGAAAGATGCGTACCGTCATTGCGAGCGGGTATTAATATGATTGTTGCGTTCTTTTGAGATCAGCGAAGCAATCTCCTTTTAATACAACTATAAAATATTAATAGATTGCTTCGCTGATATTACATAAAACAACGCTCCCATGAAATGCCCGCTCGCAATGACGGCGGCACGATAAGGGAAAGAGGGTGCAGTTAGATTGCTTAGCTGATATACATAATACAACGCTCCCATGAAATGCCCGCTCGCAATGACGGCGGCACGATAAGGGAAAGAGGAAGCAGTTAGATTGCTTCGCTGATATTAAAATAAACAATGCTCCCATGAATGCCCGCTCGCAATGACGGCGGTGCTCCGTCATTACGAACGGGAAACATTGAGATGAATGGCTTTCTTTTGAGATCAGCGTAGCAATCTGCTTATTAATTCTTTCTCTTTCCCTTTCTGATTCTCCCCCCTACAACCTTGTTTTTCTTTAAACCATCTTGAATATATTCAACCATCTTCAATAAGGTTCAACCATATAGAATCCCTTCATGATGCTGTTTACTTTTCTTTTCCGGGGCTTCTCCCGGCCTTCAGCTCCTACGTGCCTTCGCTTTCCCTATAGGGTGCGTATAGCTTTTGTATGGTTGGGAAAGGAAGAGAAAATGTGCGACCGTCATTGCGAGCAGGAATTATTATGTTCGTTGCATTCCTCTAAAATTAGCGAAGCAATCTTAAATAGTTCATGGGGATTGCTTCGTCGCTCCTGCCGTCGCTCCTCGCAATGACAGCCGCCTGGCACTCAATAAGCCCATTTGATCAACGTAGCGCCCCAGGTAAACCCGCCACCAAAGGCTGCCAGTACAATATTGTCGCCCTTATTTAATTGCTGTTTCCATTCCCATAAACATAGTGGGAGGGTGGCGGCAGTGGTGTTGCCATAGCGTTGTATGTTCAGCATTACCTTGTCATGCGAAAGTCCCATGCGGTCGGCTGTGGCATCAATGATCCTTTTATTGGCCTGGTGCGGAACCAGCCATGCAATATCATCGCCCGTAAGGTTATTTCTTTCCAGGAGTTCGGCACTTACATCGGCCATGCCTTTTACGGCAAATTTGAAAACAGCCTGTCCTTCCTGGTAAACAAAATGTTCTTTGTTGGCAACTGTTTCGGCACTGGCAGGTTTTACCGAGCCTCCTGCTTTCATGTGCAGGTATTGCCGCCCGCTGCCATCACTTCTTAAAATGCTGTCCTGCACACCAAAACCATCATGATTGGGTTCCAGTAAAACTGCACCTGCTCCATCACCGAAAATGATACAGGTCTGCCGATCGGTATAATCAATAATGGCGCTCATCTTATCAACTCCTACCACAACCACTTTTTTATAACGGCGGCTTTCAATTAAGGAAGCACCGGTGGTGAGGGCATATAAAAACCCCGAGCAGGCAGCACCCAGGTCGAAGCCCCAGGCGTTTTTGGCGCCCACCTTATCGCAAATAATATTGGCAGTTGCGGGAAAGACCATGTCGGGGGTTACAGTGGCGCATATCAGGCAGTCAATTTCTTCGGGACTAATACCTCTTTTCTCGCAAAGCTGTAAAACGGCAGGTACTGCCAGGTCGGAAGCGCCTTTACCGGGTTCTTTCAATATTCTTCTTTCTTCTACGCCGGTGCGGGTGCGTATCCATTCATCGGTGGTATCCACCATTTTTTCGAGGTCGAAATTGGTTAGTTTGGTATCGGGAACATAACCGCCGACAGCTGTAATGGCGGCATGGATCTTTTGTATCATTGAGTTGATTTAAAGGAGGCAAATTACTTATTTTGGTGAATAGTGAAT
>JAEZCV010000173.1 GCA_023429985.1 Bacteroidota bacterium
GGTTTAGAGGGTTTAGAAGGTTTGGGGGGTTTAGAGGGTTTAGAAGGTTTAGAGGGTTTAGGGGGTTTAGGTGTTGCCATAATTTGTTTAATTAATTGTAAGAATACTTTGATACATTAATTAAATGTGATTCTGCCATTCTTATTGAAGTATCTGAGTATCTTCTAAACAACTAAACAACTAAACAACTAAACAACTAAACAACTAAACAACTAAACATCTAAACAACTAAACAACTAAACATCTAAACATCTAAACCCCGTCCTAAACCCAAAATAAAAAAGCCAGTCCCAAAAAGAAACTGGCTTGATTGCGATTATCAGCGTTGATTAACCGAATAATCCGCCTTTTTTAAGGGTTCTGATACCCTCAGCTATTTTAAAACCGTTCTGGTAGATTTCTATCCTGTAATCGCCCGTTGTAAATGAATTCTGGCGCAATGGGATTTGAACCGACTTACGCGTTCCCTGCTCATATTCAATGGTGGTTCTGTAAGAAAAAGGTTTATCGCCATCGGCTCTTGTAGTAAGAATTCCGGAACCCATGCTTGGATCGGCAATTACTTTTCCATCAGGACCGGTAACAATCACATACAGATCGGCAGGGCCTGAACGCGCAACACGATTCTCTATATCAAAGGAAACAACCAGTTTATCTACACGCTTGGCTGTTGTTGTTTCTTTTTCTTTTCCTTTTTTCCTTTCATCAATCGGAGTGATCTTGATATTGGCAGCAGAAAAAGTAGAAGCTACATCAACCGTTTGTGCCAGTTCTTCTTTCTGTGCTGTTGTTGTTTGAAGGTTGGTTTGTAAAACATCGCGCTCCTGTGTTAAATGAACATTGGTAGCAGCGAGTTGTTGATTTTCACCGGTTAACCTGGCAACTTCCGACTCAAGATTTGCAATCTTTCCGTTAAGTTCTCCAATTAATGACTTAGCCCTGCTGAGATCAGCAGCAGTTGCATTTTTATCATTCACGATCTTGTTGATCTGCTGCTTAAGCTTTGTAATGTCCGACTGGCGATCGCTTAATTGTCCGCTTAAATTATTATTGCTTCCTGTTATGGAGTCAAGCCGGGTAAGTGCAGAATTATACAATAACTGAACAGAATCTTTTGCTGTTAATGCTGTTGTAGCTTCAGCAGTTTTTACCTGGATCTGCCTGTTGGAATCATTCTTATCATATAAAAAATAAGCCCATGTACCCAGAAGTCCGGCGGCTAATACACCAATAAGAATATTCTTTGTTGAATTAGATCTTGTTGTTGTAGTTGTTGTTTTAACCTGCTTTTCATTTGGGTTGGTACTGTCGGCTGAAGGATAATTTGTGTTTGCCATCTTTGGGGTGTTTGGTGATTCGATATTGATTTTTATTGGTTTGGGTCGAAGACCTTATTTTTGGATTTGTCGCACAAATTCGAAAACCGTGCCAGAAAAATAAAAAAATTATCTCATACCTTATCCAACATGAGTGCTGAAAAGTTACTAAATGATTTAAAGAATAAAAAATTTAAACCGGTTTACTGGCTTGAAGGTGAGGAAGAATTTTTTATTGACCAGGTAATTAATTATGCCGAAAACAAAATTTTAACAGAAAGTGAAGCCGGATTTAACCTTACTGTTTTTTATGGCAGGGATGCGCAATGGGCCGACATCGTAAATTCCTGTCGTAAGTATCCTATGTTTTCCGACAGGCAGGTAGTAATTATCAAGGAAGCACAGGCATTAAAGGAAATTGAAAAACTCGAGAGCTATATTGAAAAACCTTTGCCATCCACTTTTCTTTTTGTTGCCTATAAAAATAAAAAACTCGATGGCCGCACCAGGCTGGCAAAGATGCTGAAGGATAAATCGGTACTCTTTACATCTAAAAAAATTTACGACAATGAATTGCCCGAATGGACAAACAACCTTGTTAAATCAAAAGGGTTAAACATTCAAAGTAAAGCGCTATTGCTTTTAATCGATCATATTGGCAATGATCTGAACAGGCTGAATAATGAAATAGATAAACTGGCTCTTAACCTGAACGGAAGAGATACAATTACAGCAGATGATATAGAGACCTATGTAGGAATAAGTAAGGATTTTAATGTTTTTGAATTGCAGCAGGCCATCGGTTCAAAGGACCTGTATAAAGCGGTACGCATCATTCAGTATTTTTCCTCAAACCCAAAAGCTGCACCCATTCAGCTGGTATTTCCTTCATTGTATGGTTTTTTTTCCAGGCTTTTGATCACCTATGCAGTTCCGGTGAAAAACGAAAAAACTATTGCTGCCGCTATAGGTGTTCACCCTTTTTTTGTTAAGGATTACATGAATGCTGCACTGAATTTTAATCAGCATGAATTGGAAAAGATACTGTTACTTTTATATGAATATAATTTAAGAGGGATTGGTATTAATGATGCAGGCACCGAAGATGCAGACCTTCTAAAAGAAATGGTGGTTAAAATGATCGGGAACTGATTACAGAATTTCCAGGCTCCTTGATTTGTCCTTTCCTAACTGTTCCTTCATAAGCTCCAGTGTTTGGTATTTTACCTGCGGCCTTAAAAATTTTTTCACTTCAACACGAATGGTCCTGCCATAAATTTCTTCGTCAAAATCAAAAATATTTACTTCCACTTTTTCAGCGGGGTCTGAAAGTGTAGGCCTGGTTCCAATACTGAGCATGCCCTTGTATTTTCTTTCCTCCAGGTAAACATTAACAGCATAAACACCATGCCCCGGACGAATTTTGTCAGCATCATGGTACATTAAATTAGCAGTGGGAAAACCAAGCGTTCTTCCCAGTTTATCTCCATGAACAACTAATCCGGAAAAAAAGAAATCATAGCCTAAAAGTGAATTGGCTTCATCAATATTACTTTCAAGCAAAGCTTTCCTGATTTTTGTTGAGCTTACTGCTATTTCATTCAGCACATATTCTGGAATTTCTATGAGCTGAAAACCCAATCTTTCCGCATTGTCTTCCAGCAGCTTGTAATTTCCCTGCCTACCTTTTCCAAAATGATGGTCGTACCCGATAATTATTGAATGGGGGTGAAAATTTTCTACCAGGAATTTTTCCATATACTCCCCGGCAGTAAGATTTGAAAATTCAGGTGTAAAGGGAACTATTACCAGATGGTTGATTCCTGTTGCTGAAAGAAGTGATATTTTTTCGTCAAGTGAATTTATCAGTTGAAGCGGCTGATCGGGCTGAACGATCTTGCGGGGATGCGGATGAAAACTGATTATAATGGATTCCCCACTTATTCTTTCTGCTTCCTTTTTAAGTGCACGTATGATTTTTTTATGCCCTTCATGTACTCCGTCAAAAGTTCCTATGGTTATAACGGAATTTTTAAAAGCCGGAAGTTTGTCAACAGACCTGTGCACCTGCATGGCTGCGAAGATACAATGGCAATTTAAAATATGCTGGTTAGACTGCTATTCTTAGATTTGCGCCAATATTCGCTTATGTCACTCTATTCCAAACGTGGGGTCTCTGCCCAGAAAGAAGAAGTTCATGCGGCCACCCAAAATATAGACAAAGGCCTTTTCCCAAAAGCATTCTGCAAGGTTTATCCCGATGTTTTGGGCAACGATGCATCCTGGGTGAATATCATGCATGCCGATGGTGCCGGAACAAAATCCATTCTCGCTTATTTGTATTGGAAAGAAACGGGCGATATTTCCGTGTGGCGCGGCATTGCACAGGATGCCATTGTAATGAACCTCGATGATATGCTTTGTGCCGGCATTTACGATAATATGCTATTTTCCAGTTCTATTGACCGTAACAAGCACCTTATTCCGGGTGAGGTTTTAAGAGAATTGATAGAAGGTACCCAGGCGTTTTTCGACAATATGCAGCAGCATAAAATTGGAATTGCTTTCCTGGGAGGAGAAACGGCCGACGTTGGCGACGTTGTAAGAACAATAGCTGTTAACGGAACAATGGCATCACGCTGGCCCCGCAACAGGATTGTTACAAATGAAAAGATCGCCCCGGGAAACGTGATTGTAGGCCTGGCATCTTTTGGCAAATCTGTTTATGAAAATGAATATAACAGCGGCATAGGAAGCAATGGACTAACCAGTGCGCGGCATGATGTGCTGACCAAATATTATGCTGAAAAATTTCCGGAAACCTTTGAGCCTGCTCTTGATGATAATGTGGTTTATATAGGTGAACACCGCATGACTGATGCCGTAAAGGTTAATCATAAATCAAATTCCTACAACACCAGTATCGGTAAACTCATTTTATCGCCTACAAGAACATATGCACCCGTATTAAGAGAAATACTCGAACACCATTATGATGATATTGCAGGTTTAATTCATTGCAGTGGTGGCGGACAAACAAAATGCATGAAGTATGTTCCGGAAAATGTAAGGATTGTAAAGGATCATTTATTCGATCCCCCTGAAATATTTAAAATCATTCAGGAATCCAGCGGAGCAGATGACAGGGAGATGTACCAGGTGTTTAATATGGGTTGCAGAATGGAAATTTACACCAGTGAGGAAGCTGCAGAAAAATTCATTGCCATTGCAGATAAATTTGAAATAGATGCAAGGATCATTGGAAGAGTGGAAAATTCAGCGGGGAAGGAACTGTTAATAAAAAACAATATGTCCGAAATATTATATTAATTACAGAAATTTACATTCATGGCGGAATCAATCATAGAAATCAGGAATGCAAATATTTACCAGGGCAGTAACCTTGTTTTACAGGATGTGAATCTTTCTGTTGATAAAGGTGAATTTGTTTACCTGGTTGGTAAAACCGGAACAGGAAAATCATCCTTATTAAAAACATTATATGGCGAACTTCCTTTGAAAGAAGGGCAGGCCACCGTTGTGGGCTACGACCTGAGAAAAATGTCATGGAAAACAGTTCCCTACCTAAGAAGAAATCTTGGCGTGGTATTCCAGGATTTCCAGTTGCTTACCGACCGAAATGTAAACGATAATCTCAAATTTGTTTTAAGAGCTATAGGCTGGAAGGATGAGAAACTGATGAACGAAAAAATTGCCGATGTTCTGGATAAAGTTGGCTTAAGGTCGAAAGGATTTAAAATGCCTTTTGAAATGAGTGGTGGGGAACAGCAAAGAGTGGATATAGCACGCGCACTTTTAAATTCGCCTAAACTAATCCTGGCAGATGAACCTACCGGAAACCTCGATCCGGAAACTTCCGATGAGATCATGAACCTGCTGATCCAGATCGCCAGGGATTATGGAACGTCTGTGGTAATGGCAACGCACGATTATATTGTTATACAGAAATTCCCGGCCCGAACAGTGAAGACGGAAGGTGGAAAGATCGTGGATAATGCTACCATAGTGCATTAAGCGCTTCTGCGTTTTTTTGATTGTTGTATAATTCAAAGATTTGTTGGCGCTCGCTTTTGTATTGTTGTGTAAATTCTTTTTCGAAAAGACTCAATATTAGTTCCCTGAAAGATGATGCATCTTCCGCCAGGTGGAAACCGCTGCTAATACCACTTCCTTCCACTCCGGCAGTGTTGGAAACACAAAATCTTCCCTTTGCAAGGGCATGAAGCAGTTTTAATTTCACTCCTGTATTATTCATAGATGGTAATACATTTATGTGGGCGCCCATAATTAATTCTTCCAGTGCTTCTATTGATGGATTGTTTACAAGTTTTACATTATCCAGGTTTTTAATTTTGCTTTTGATCTTTGTAGAAATTTTGTTTCCTGCAATAACCAGTTCCACCGGGAGATGGTTAAATACTTTTTCAGCCAGCCATAATGCTGCTTCCTCATTTTCCGATACTGCCATGTTACCATGATAGAGGGCGTAATTCCCTTTTCCGGGCATAATTTCAATGCTTTGCCAGGGAATGAAACAGGGAATGAAGTGAAGGTTTTTAAATCCCATCTGGCTGAACTGCATCAAATCCTTTTTAGAGAGACAGGCCAGGCTTATATTTTTATCGAGTGTAGATGTAAATTTTTTAATCAGTAAACTTTCCGATTTGAAATATATTTTTTTAACCAGGTTTCTTTCAGTTTTGAACAGCGACCGGTAATAATTTTCTTCTTCATTATGCATGCGAATAACAATTCTTCGGTTGTTATTTAAATATGGAATTATACCGGCACAATGCAAACCTTCCAGTAATACGGGGTTGTTATCTTCGTTTAATTTATTTATCAGGTTCCTGTTCAGGCGTGAAGCAACAATATAGGGAAGAGTGGGAGAGAGTGAATGAAGAAATGACTTTCTTCTATAAGCAATTATTTCCTGGCAGTAGCATTCAAGTCCCGATGCATTCCTTTTTTTTGAATAATCAAAATAGTGAAGTTTGATCTTTTTGCCAGCAGCAGCAAGTGACTTTATTTTGAAATACATATCTATTGCACCTCCATAATTGGGAGGTGACGGAGCATCTAAACATACGATATGTAATTGGTCATTCATTGAACAGATTATTATAGAAAGTAAGCAGTTTTTTTTCTTCCGAGCTCCAGTTATAAATTTCTCTTGCTTTTAAACAATTTTCCTGCATATTTTTTAGCAGTGCATCATCCTGCATAATCCGGTTGATTGTTTGGCTTATTGTGTCCGGATCAAGATTGTCAAGTAAAACGGCAACCTTAAATTCATTGTTGATGCGAATGTATTCGGGATAGTTCATGGCCACTTGCGGAAGACCTTCATGCATATAATCAAAAAATTTATTGGGTAATGCCATGTACTGGTTCAGGCCTTCGCTTTCAGCAAGTCCCATTCCTAATGTGGCCTGGGCAGCGTATAGCTGCAATTCTTCCGGAGGCCGCATGCCAAGTAACTCTATTTTATCCTCAACATCATTTTCTTTTATTAGCATTTTAAGCTGCTGCATAAAATTTCCATCGCCGCAGATCACTAATTTATAAGGAATGTTCTTCATGGCAGGTATAAGAAATTCGAACCCGCGGGCTTCATTCACGGCACCCTGGTAGTATAACTGTTTTGATGAACGCTGCTTTTTTATATAAGATTTCAATACAGGCATATTCCTTATCAGTTCATAACTTCTGCCATATTTATCATAGAACGCATCAGCCAAACCTTTACTTACAGTGTAGCCATTTTTAAATTGAGGTACTGCAAAAGCTTCCACCTTCAACCATATCCATCTGACCCATTTTCGCGTTCTTACTTCTTTTAATTCCGTAAAATATTCATGTGCATCATAAACCCTTTTTGTTTTTTTTAATTTAGAAACCAACAGGCAGGGAAGTATGGTGTCGAGGTCAATGGCGCAAATAGCATCTGTTTTTTGCGTTAATAAATAAAAGAACAGCCTGAGGTTATATTCCAGGTAAAATAAAAACCCTTTATTAATGAAACAGCTAAGTCTTTTTTGCGAAAAGCTTTTTTCAACCAGGTTTTTCGAGTCTTTCAATTTCCTCCCTACCAGGCACACCTCATAACCGGCTCCTGCAAGCGATCCGCAGATCCTGTGCATTCGCTGGTCATAAGTAAGGTCGTTGGTTACTGTAAATATTATTCGTTTCAAGGGAAATTCTTTGATATAAGCGAAGAATAAACCTTTTCCAGGGAAGTTATCAGGGGCAATTCATCCATTACATTGGATGTTTCCGGATTTTTGTTCTCAATAAAATTATCTATGGCTTCCAATAACTGTTTATTTACTTTCTTCCCGTTGCCATTTAAAGAGATATTGTAATGTTGATTTAACCTGTCTTCCTCATTTAAAAGATTGTAAAT
This sequence comes from Bacteroidota bacterium, assembly GCA_023429985.1. GTDB lineage: Bacteria > Bacteroidota > Bacteroidia > Chitinophagales > Chitinophagaceae > Flavisolibacter. Next base: position 7,744 of record JAEZCV010000173.1, read on the forward strand.
GGTTTTTCCCTTAAGTTTAACTTCCTGTTTTTCTGCCCATACCATAACCAGTATCATATCTGAACCAAATCCCCATTTAATGCTTCCATTATAATTTCGGGATGTTGTTATTTTAACATCACCGGAACTTTCAGTGCCTGTTTCCGGACTGGTAACTGTAGCGGTACCTTCAACTTCCATAACATTTCCAAAAAGCCATGTAAGCGCATCCATTCCTCCTGAAAAATCACTGTACAGCAAACCACCTCCTGGAAATTTATCCGCATTTTCCGAATAAGGATCATTTATAAAACTATTCATGCATTGCAGGAAAAAACCGTCAATTTTACCCAGGCTTCCTGAATCTATTTTTTCTTTTAGTTGCTGCAGGGCATCAGCATACCGGGCAGGCTTAATAATAAAAAGTTTGCGGCGGCAGAATTTTTGAGTTTCTATAATCTGCCATGCTGCAGCAGAGGTCAGGCAAAGAGGACTTATACAAATAACATCCTTTCCTGCCTGAAGCGATTTAATAATATGCTCTGCATGAAGTCCAACCGCAGAACAAACAAATACCAGTTCGGCATGTTTTTCATTCAGTAATAAAGTATCCAGGGAGTTGTAAACATTATGCGTTGACCTGTCAATCCATTCGGGATTCAGATCTCCATTCAACTCAACGAAAGCAGTTAACCTGGCGTTTTTTTGAAGATGGTCAATATAGAATTGGAATTCGGGGTGATATCCAACTAATGCAAATTGCTCCATATGTTTCAAAAATAGCAATAAAAAACCCCGCAACTGCGGGGTTTACATTACATATTCATGTTGCCCATATCCACATTGCCATCGGCTCGCGTATTCTTTCTTTTGAAAAGACTGGCATCAAACTTTCCAAACCTCCAGTTGAAATTCAGTCTTACTACCTGCGGATCTCTTCTTCTCTGAATATTCTGTTCAAAATAGGGCGATGAAGAATAAGCATCGTACAATCTTGTTCTGAAGATATCGTTGATGTTAAGTGATAAAGAAGCTTTTCTTTCTTTTAAAAATTCAAATCTTAAAGCAAAATCAACTCCGTAATTAGGCCTGATATATCCCTGGGCTGCAGAACTGGACCCGCCGCCCCAATGGCCGCCACCACGGCCGCCACCTCCACCACCGGAACCTCCGGGAGAAGAAATGATCCTGGACTGGTAATCGCCCGAAAGTTGAACTGTAAAATTCAGCGGAAGTTTAAATGAATTGTTGATCTTGAAAAAATAACTTACAAACTGGTCTGGATCCGGTTGATCATTCAGGTCAATTTTAGATGTAAATAAATTCGCGTTGGTGGTTAAGTCCCAGAATTTAGTAACCTTATTCCTGCTGATCACTTCAAGGCCGGTAACATAACTGCGGTTGGCATTGATATAACTTAACACCAGTAATGTATCATCAAAGGCCGGAACATATTCTCTTTCCTGGTACCTGGTAATCAGGTCATTGGTGTTTTTATAATAAACACTTACGATCAGGTTATCGCGATTTTTAAATTGTTTGTTGTAGGAGAGCTCGAGGGAGTTTGTGAATTCGGGATTCAAACCAGGGTTTCCCCTGCTGATGTTCAATGAATCTGAAATATCTGTAAATGGAAACAACTGCCAGAAATTAGGCCTGTTGATCCTGCGGCTGTAATTCAACTGGATATCATTGAAATCATTCAATTTCTGGCTTAGAAACACACTTGGAAATAAACTTACAGGGAATTCAATATTAAAAGCCTGGTTTTTGTTATTTAATAAACCATTGTAATCAGAACTTTCAACCCTTAAACCTAACTGGTATCCAAAATCTTTTATCTTATTTGAGAACGAAGAGTAAGCTGCATAAACCCTGTCGGTACTGCTGAAATCTATGCTTTGTTCCTGTATGGGTATTTTACTGCCATTGTTGCCCAGAACATAATAATTATTTACATTATCGAGTTCCCTGATTTGCACTCTTGCACCGGCTTCGAGTTTTGAATTTTCACCAAGCGGTTTTGTATAATCTGTTTGAATAACAAGATTACTATGTTCCCCATTTCCCAGCTGTTGCTGGTTGTAGCTGCGGTTGAAAAGTTTATCGGGTTCAAGAGAATAATAGTTGGAATAAATTGAATTCTCATTCGTATTCCTTCCTTTATTATAAGTAATATCGGCAGTGATCTCATGACCCGATTTAGGAAAGTTATGTTTGTAACTTAATTGTGTTCCATAATTACGAAATGTGTTAGTGGAATTGGAAGTTCTTTCCTGCAGTGAATCCATCATGCCATTACTTAGCAAATCGGTAAAGATGGAACTTGTTGTGAATGGATTCATTTGACCGCGCACAAAGGTTCCGTTTATGGTAAATGTATTCCTGTTATCCAGGAAATAGTCAATACCTGCACGGGCAAAACCAAAAGCTCCGTTCATGGTATTATTATCAGTTTGAAACAAGCTGCCCGGGTTGAATATTCTGGTTTCCCTGGAAGTTGTTCCCTCGGAAATTGACCTGCGCTGATTATACATTCCGGCAGCAAAAAAATTGATCTTGTTTTGACGGAGGTTAATATCACCACCTACGCCAACACGGGCGCGCGAGTCAACATTTGCTCTCAGGTTTCCGCTGTAACCTACACGCTTGTTTTTCTTTAAAACGATATTTAAAATTCCTGCGGTTCCACCAGATGCATCAAATTTTGCAGAAGGATTTGTAATGATCTCCACACTTTCAATGGCATCTGCGGGAATTTGTTCCAGGGTAAGGTTTGTTGGTCGTCCATCAACAAAAATCTGGGGAGCATTATTCCTTAAGGTTACATTACCATCAATGTCCACATTAACAGATGGAACATTGCGCATTACATCAATGGCCGTTCCGCCGGCAGATACAATGTTCCGGTCTACATTAAAAATTTTCCTGTCAATGCCCATTTGAAGCATGGGCCTTGCCGCAGTTACAGTAACACCTCCCAAAACCTGTTCATCAATCTGAAGTTTAATATTTCCCAGGTCTTTATCAAGCGCACCCATCATGGAAGAAGGATCACCGTTACGCTCCGGCATCTGGAAAGAAACCGGTGCTTTATACATTTTATAACCAATACCGCTGACCCTTAAAGTATAACGGCCCATTAAAGGAACATTTTCTATACTGAAATCACCTGTTGCTGTGGTAAGCATTCCGCCAACAATAACTTCTACAGGTATTTTTGTAATTGAATCGGGACGGGAGGTAACAAGTGTAACAGATGCTGCCTGTATACCTTTATTATCAAGGTCCACAACCTTTCCATAAAATCTGCCGGTAGGAGCCTGCCCGCCGCGCATTTGTGGAATTTGTGCAAAACATAAAGTAGTGAGGAATGAAAAAAACATTCCTGCCAGTAATTTTCTCATGTATTCTTTTTAACGCGGCAAAGGTAACTGACCAATGAGGGGAAATGTTTGCTGTTAACCATAATTAACAATAAAGAATACAAAAGGTTATTAGGGCTGATTAGCGGCAAAAAAAATCCCCCGCATCGGCGGGGGAGTGGGTGACTGACCGGGTTCGAACCGGCGACCCCTAGAACCACAATCTAGTGCTCTAACCAGCTGAGCTACAATCACCATGTGGGCAGCAAAAATAATAAATAGTTTCAATAAAAATTTTCCCGAATAAAACTTTAATTAATCAGCAATTGGTTAACTAGCACCAGGTTTGCTATCTTAATAGAGGTTAACCATTGTTTGATGTGTATTACCACCTGTCAAAAACGTTTGTTAAACAGGCTGCTATATTTATATAACCTCTTTTTTTAAGCTAAATTTGGTACTATGCCCAAGGCATTAAAATATATGTTGAATATGAAAAGACTTCCAATATTGATTGTAATGGTAATTGCCGGTGTGTTCCTGGCAGTGGATACAATGGGAACTACCGACAAAAATCCTCCCACACGCTATGAAAAAATTATTCAGATAGTTGGCCAGATACTTACCCAGGGTCACTTCAGTCCTAAAGAAATTAATGATGACTTTTCCAGGGAAGTTTTCAATAAATATTTTGAAGAACTGGATGCTGAAAAAAATATTTTCCTGCAGGGCGATATCAAATCATTACAGAAATACTCCACAAAAATTGATGATGAAATTAAGGGTGCTCCCGTACAGTTCTTCCAGCAGGCAGGGAAAATTTTTAATAAAAGGGCAGAAGAGGTTACATTTATTTATAAGGATATTCTTGCCAAACCCTTTGATTTTACAGTAAAAGAAAGTTTTAATGCCGACACAAAAACCATTTCTTTCCCTACATCCGAACAGGAAAGAAAAGAACAATGGAGAAAACGCTTAAAATACCTTACCCTCCAGCGTTATACCGATCTTTTGGATGCAAGAGAGGCTAATAAGGATAATAAAGATTTTACTGTGAAAACCGATGCCGAACTGGAAAAAGAAGCAAGGGAAAGGGTAAAGGTGACCATGGACCGGATCTTTGACCGTTACAGGGTAAAATTTAACGATGATGAGAAATTCAGTGTATATATTAACACCATCACTTCTATGATGGATCCCTACACCGAATTCTTTCCTCCGGTGGATAAAAGATATTTTGATGAACAACTGAGTGGTTCCTTTTATGGAATTGGCGCTCAGCTTTCTTATGAAGAAGGCAACATAAAAATTACCAGTGTTTTACCGGGCGGGCCAGCCCATAAATCAGGTGAAGTGGAAGTAGGTGATGTGATTGTAAAAGTTGGTCAGGGTGATGCTCCTCCCGTTGAACTTACCGGGTTTGAAGTTACCGATGCAGTGAAGATCATTAGAGGTGCAAAAGGAACCGAAGTTAGAATAACACTTCGTAAAAAGGATGGCAGCCTGCATCCTGTTTCCCTTATCAGGGATAAGATTGTGCAGGATGAAACCTTTGTAAGAAGTGCCATTGTAAATGAAGGCACTTCCAGGATCGGATATATTTTCCTTCCTGAATTTTATGCAAATTTCGAAGATCCACAGGGTCGTCGCAGCTCGGTGGATGTAGCCAATGAAGTGAAGAAACTAAAAGAAGAGAACATCGATGGCATAGTTATCGATCTTCGCAATAACGGAGGAGGATCGTTATACGATGTAATTCAAATTGCAGGACTTTTTATTGACCAGGGTCCAATTGTGCAGGTAAAGGACAGGGAAGGACAGCCGCAGGTTATGCGTGATCGCGATGGTGGTGTTTTGTACGACGGTCCGCTTGCAGTTATGGTAAATGAATTCAGTGCCTCTGCTTCCGAGATTTTTGCCGCCGCCATGCAGGATTACGGCCGCGCTGTAATTATTGGCAGTACCAGTACTTATGGTAAAGGAACAGTGCAAAGACCCATTGGTCTGGATCCATCGAACCTGCTGGCCAGCAATTCCGACCTGGGTTCTTTAAAACTGACATTGCAGAAATTTTACCGTGTAAGCGGGGGTTCTACCCAGTTGAAAGGTGTTGTTCCCGATATTGTGGTTCCCACTTTTTACGAGTACCTTAAGTTCAGGGAAAGAGACAACCCGGGCGCTTTACCATGGGATGAAATTTCCAAAGCTTCCTATAAAACCTGGAAGCCTGGTTACGACCTTAATGATGTAACACGAAGTGGCAGAGCAAGGGTTTCCGCTGATTCTGTTTTTAAAGCTATTAAACAAAAAACCGAGATACTGGCTCGTAACGATGAGAAAGTATATCCTCTGAATATTGACGATTACAGGAACAGGATGAAGATCACCCGCCAGGCTATTAAGGACATAGAAAAGCTGGTAAAAATGGAGGAAACCATGGATATCAGTTACCTGAAGAGAGACCAGGACCGTTACGTTTCCGAGGATAAGGATAAGAATGAAAGATATAAGCAATGGCTTAACAATATCAGTAAGGATATTTATGTTGATCAGGCCATTAAAGTAATTCATGATATCGTTAGCCAGGAAAACCTGGTAAAACGAAAAGAGCCCGTAAAAACATTTTAATTTAAGCCGCCCCGGGGCGGCTTTTTTGTTGATGGAAGTTTATAAAGCAGGCTATAAATACCTTTCGTTAATGATATTAACATGGTGCAATCCATGCCCTGCAATAATAAATCCAATACCTTCCACCGAAATAGGTTGCTCGTTTGCTACACCAATACTTTTTATCTGATCATCATCAAAGGATCTGAATAGCGCAAGCGAAGAATTTCTTACGATCGAAAATTCATCAACCAGCTCACTTGTTTTTCTTTTTTTTGCCCTTGCATTTAAGGCGAACATATTTTCATCAAATCCCGGCAGGGGAGTAGGATCCTTTCTTGCAATGCGCAGAGCACGATACGCAAATATTCTTTCGGAATCAATAATGTGCTGAACCACTTCCTTGATCGTCCATTTTCCGGGGGCATAGGCATATTCCCATTTGGCAGGTGGTAAGTTCTCAAGGTAATGGTCGAAGAACTGTCGATGCTGTTCCAAAGCTTCCATTACTCCATCAGCATTAACCTGCTCAATGTATTTATGATAATATTCAGGAACGTTTGAAAGGTTTGGCTTCGCCATTTTTATTTTAAAAATAATGAAATTCAAACCTAAACCTGCCTGCGGCAGTCAGACAACTAAACTTCCTTAACCTTCTAAACCACCTAAACCTTCTAAACCATCTAAACCTTCTAAACCATCTAAACCATCTAAACCATCTAAACCATCTAAACCACTAAATAACACCCAAAAAAAACCCGGGAAGCTCCCGGGTTTCTTTTATAAAACTATTATTAAGATTTCTTTTTCTTCTTCACTTTCACTTTAGGTTTTGCCGGTTCTTTAATGGATTGCCCCGACATCTTAGCTGCCAGTTTCACGGCTTCATAGGCATTAATTACGCCGCCGGTTTTACTGATCTCAGAAAGATCCACTTTCTCACCACTCTTTGGTTTTGTAACCTGGATATCCGGGGCTACAGTAGATTTCTCAATAACTTCTTTTACCTGCTGGGCTGTAAGTTCGGGAAAATAACTCCATATCATGGCTGCAAGTCCGGCCGTTACCGGTGAAGCCATACTTGTTCCTGATAAATTTCCATACTTATTACCGCCGGGCACTGTAGCATAAATGTTAACACCGGGAGCAAAAACATCAACCTCATTTTTACCGTAGTTACTGAAAGAAGCTACAAGATCTCCATTGGAAGGATCGCCACTGGCACCCACCATAATCCAGTTATTAACCTTTCTGTTATCATTTAAAATTGGATTTGGAAAGTGAGGCATTGAATCGGCCAGTATACCTTCATTTCCTGCTGCTGCCACTAATAGTACTCCTTTACTTTCGGCGTATTTAATTGCATCATCTACCCAGTGTTTTTGGGGTGAATAATATTTACCAAAGCTCATGTTAATGATCTTGGCACCATTATCAACAGCATAACGAATGGCAAGCGCCACATCCTTATCGTGTTCATCGCCATCAGGAACGGCTCTAATGGTCATAAGGCGAACATTATCTGCAACACCATCTCCGCCTTTCCCATTATTTCTAACAGCAGCAATGATACCGGATACGTGTGTTCCATGTAAAGGAGTGTTGGCCATGATATCGTTATTGCCGTAAAATTTATCATTGATATCGTCGGGATTATCTTTTACAATTTCTGCCCTGTAAGGAAAGGGTGGCTGGTCGGCTGCTTCCGCTCTTCTTAATTCTCCTTCTATATCTTCAATGATCTGCCTGTTAGTGATATCAAAATTGTTGTTGTTATTCTCACAAATATTTAAAATGATCTCTCTTGTTGTAATAGCATCTGGATGGGTGGCGGTATACGTTTTAAGATCATTCCCGGAATATTCCTTTTTATTTAGATCTGCAGCAATGATCGAATCGCCTTTTACCAGGATGGGGTGAAGCCTTTTAATAAAGAATAATTCATTAGGATCCGATCCTTTTGAAACATCCTTTTTGGCACGCAGCCAGTCGCTGTAAAGTTTCTTGTCTTCTTCAGATAAAGCATCCGGAGAGGAAAGGTCCTGGAATTTTTCTTTATACATATGATAGAACCTGGCAGCTTCATATGAATCTTCCTTAACATTTCTACCGTCTTTGCCTCCAATAAAATTCCATCCATTCACATCATCAATGTAACCATTGCCGTCATCATCAATGCCATTCCCGGGAATTTCCTTCGGGTTTACCCATAATACAGGTCTGAGATCTTCGTGTGTGGTATCAATTCCGGAATCAATTACTGCAACTACAATTGTCTGGCTTTTTTTACCTTTCACCAGTTCATAGGCCTTGTTAAGGCTTATGCCATAATAGCCATCCGTACGGTCCTTTAAATGCCAGTTATTATTGGATGATTTTTTGGAATCCTGTGCAAATACGGAAACACCAAAAACCATCAGTACCATCGCCAGCAGCGAAAGCTTTACATTTTTTATCATCAGATTTTTTTTATTAAGTTGTAAAATTAGCCAACCCTCGTAATCTAAGTTGTGAAAACAGGACGAGTGGTGGGCAGCCAAATGTTAAAACTGCGCTTATTCTATTTTAAATATGTATTTATTATAAATCGAATTTAATACCCTGTGCCAGCGGTAGCTTATCGGTATAATTGATTGTATTGGTTTGCCTGCGCATATATATTCTCCATGCGTCGCTTCCCGATTCCCGTCCTCCACCTGTTTCTTTTTCCCCTCCAAATGCGCCCCCGATCTCTGCACCCGAAGTGCCTATATTAACGTTTGCTATTCCGCAATCACTTCCCGCAGATGAAAGAAACATTTCTGCTTCTCTCAGGTTTAAGGTCATTATGGCCGACGACAATCCCTGGGGCACTCCATTTTGTATGGCTATGGCCTGATCGAGGGTTTTATATTTCATTAAATAAAGTATAGGAGCAAATGTTTCATGTTGCACAATGGAAAAACCAGGTTCAACTTCAGCTACGCAGGGCTTTACATAACACCCGCTCTCAAAACCTTTTCCTTCCAGCACGCCGCCTTCCACTACAAACTTTCCGCCTTCCGCCTTACATTTTTCTATAGTTGACAAATATGCCTGCACCGCATCTTTATCAATAAGCGGGCCTACATGGTTGTTTTCATTTAATGGATCTCCGATCTTTAATTGTCCGTATGCTTTTACAAGCTTGTTTCGGAAATCTTCATAAACATCTTCATGAATAATCAGCCTCCTGGTACTTGTACACCTTTGTCCGGCCGTTCCTACTGCACCAAATACACATCCGATAAGTGACATATCGAGGTCCGCATCTTTTGAAATAATAATGGCATTGTTGCCACCCAATTCAAGCAACGACCTTCCAAGTCTTGCTCCAACTGCTGCGCCTACCGATTTACCCATCCTGGTGGAACCTGTTGCCGAAACCAGCGGGATTCTTGTGTCACCGGCTATTTTTTCACCGAGTTCCCTCTCACCCGTAACGATGCAACTAACGCCTTCGGGTACGTTATTTTCTTTGAAAACCTTTTTGATTATATTCTGACATGCAATGGCACAAAGCGGGGTTTTTTCCGAAGATTTCCATACACAAACATCCCCGCATACCCAGGCAAGCATGGCATTCCAGCTCCAAACCGCCACCGGAAAATTAAAGGCCGAGATCACACCAACAATTCCTAAAGGATGCCATTGTTCATACATGCGGTGACCAGGTCTTTCACTGTGCATGGTAAGCCCGTGCAACTGCCTTGATAATCCAACTGCAAAATCGCAGATGTCTATCATTTCCTGCACTTCACCATAACCTTCCTGCAGGCTTTTTCCCATTTCATAGGAAACAAGCTTTCCTAAAGCTTCCTTGTTATCTCTTAACGCTTCTCCAACCTGTCTTACAACTTCGCCGCGACGGGGTGAAGGCCACATGCGCCATTCCAAAAATGCTTTTTCAGCAGTTTTAATAACGGATTCGTATGCCTTGTCGTCGGTTATGGAAACATCCGCAATTTTTTTTGCATCAACAGGAGAGTAGGAGCTAATGATCTTGCCACTGCTTGTTACTATGCTGTTGCCTGTAGAAGTTCCTTCATTTTTTTCGGAGATCCCTAATTGTTTAAGTATGTCCTGCATGATTATTTTTTTATTGAAATTTTAATTCCTCCCATGATCCATCTTCCGGGCATTAGTGCTCCAAGAAGATCGGAGTAGGAATTGTTGAATATATTATCTGCCTGCACATATACAGAAGCCTTGTTTCGAAAAATCATAGCTTCCAGTTTGGCATTTAAAACAAAATAATTGGTTGAAACTTCTTTAAGTGCCGGTGATGGTGCCGGCTGAAACATCCGGTCCTTATACAAACCGTTTACAGAAAGAGAAAAAATATCCCGGCTGTATTGAATATTAAAGTTAGCAAGGTAACGTGCATGTGATGAAAGATATAGTGATGGAATAGAATCAGATGAATTCGACCGCATTCCTGCCAGGCCAAAACCTGCCCACAACCTGTTCCTGTTCCATTGTTTCTGGAAAGAAAGATCCAGTTCAAAACCAAAAGTTTTTACAGAAGCTATATTTTTTGCCAGTGCATAATTACCGCCGGGAACAAGATTATCCTTCCTGGGCATTTCATTATATGGCGTAAGTATGTAGTCGATAAGGTCTGACTGATCTCGGTAAAAATAACCTGCTGAAATTTTAAGGTTGGCCGGTGCCATGTAATCAATACCTGCTTCATAGCTCCACGATTGTTCAGAAACCAGCCAGGGATTTCCAATTCTTCCACTGGTTACCATTGCCTTATTGTAATTATTATACCGTTCGGTGAAATCAGCATCCCGCAAGGTTTTTCCGGCACTGGCACGCAGGTTGATCTTATTGATCCTGTATGCCATATTTATTTGAGGCACCAGGTCCCATCCATATAATTCATTCCATTCGCCCCGAAGCGATGGATTAAAAGAAAAATTAGGGAAAGGTTGTAAACTTCCAACTACAAAAATGCCGGCCTGTTTTACATTATGATCGCCCCTGTCGTTCGAAGCAATTTTTTTATCGAAAAATTGAATGCCGCTAACGAGGGTTGTTGTTGTTCCTAATTTAAATTCATTGGAGATAAATGATTGAAATAACCGGCTGTTACTTTTATTAGCAGCAGATGATGGATTGTATTGATAATGATCATCCAGGTTTTTATATCCCAAGCTGAATCTAAAACTGTTTTTATCGGTAATGTGTTTAAGTTGTAACTGGGTCCACAATGATCTTACATTTTCCCCGGCAGTATCAGAAAGAAAACTGGTGTAAAAATTCTGAGCTGCAAAATCCCTGTCATCATAAGCTGCACGCACAGATAATTGCAGTTTTTCTGAAAAGAAATGATTGGCTGAAACAGAGGCGCTGTGGTTATTGAAAAATCCTCGTGTTCCGCGCTGAGGCTGACCTTTGGAATTGCTGGAAGTAAGTCCCAGACCAAATGCTGTTTTATTTTTAGCAAGAAATAGGCCCGTATTTGCTGTTAGTAAGCCGTATTCGCCAATACCAATCTGGGTTTTAGATTCAAGAATATCACTATTGAACCTGGCAGCAAAAGTTTTCGTGATTATATGAACAACGCCTCCCACTGCCTCAGTTCCATAGATAGCAGAAGAAGCGCCTTTTAAAATTTCAATTCTTTCAATTTCGGCAATTGCCACCGGTATATAACCGGAAAAATGACCTGTATTGGGATCGTTAACCCTTAGGCCATCAATCAGTACCAGCACCTGCTGAAAGGTGCCGCCCCTCAATAGTATATCACTTTGCGATCCCATGGGCCCGCGCGACTGTATCTCAATCCCTGGCAGGTATCTTAATAATTCATCAAGGGAGTTTACAGGAAGTTCAGTAAGTTTTTCTCCCTTGATAACAAAAATATTTCTTCCGGTAGTGGAAATTTTTTCGGGTGTTACCGATGCAGTGATGGTTACCGGATCCATTTCTGTGTCCTGTGCAAAAACTGCAGTGTCAGCAAATATTAATGCCAGTGCAGTAATAACTGGCTTTGAAAAGATTTTCATCGGCCGCAAAAATAGGGATTGAAGGCTGGATGGCTAAATATCCTTTAAATAGAAGTGTTTTGCTGCAGGCCGGAAACTGTAAAATTTACCTCACCTTTGAAACAAATTTATTTCATGAGCGCCAATAAGCAGGACATCAAAAGAATAACTACCAACACCTTACAAAAAATGAAAGCTTCCGGGCAAAAGATATCCATGCTCACTGCTTATGATTTTTCTTTTGGAAGCCTGATAGATGCTGCCGGAATAGATGTGATTCTTGTGGGTGATTCTGCCTCAAATGTTATGGCTGGCCACGAAACCACACTTCCCATTACCCTGGACCAAATGATCTACCATGCATCTTCTGTAATCAGAGGTGCAAAGCGCGCATTGGTGGTAGTTGACCTGCCTTTCGGTTCTTACCAGTCGAACAGCGATATAGCCCTGGCTTCTGCCATACGAATTATGAAGGAAACCGGCGCACATGCCATAAAACTTGAAGGCGGGGAAGAAGTGCTGGATTCGGTTAAAAAAATTATTGGTGCAGGCATACCCGTTATGGCTCATCTTGGTTTAACGCCTCAATCCATTTATAAATTTGGCACCTATAATGTAAGGGCTAAAGAAGAGGATGAAGCAAATAAATTGAGGTCAGATGCCAAATTACTTGAATCGGCAGGTTGTTTTGCTTTGGTGCTTGAAAAAATACCTGCCCTGCTGGCAAAAGAGGTTTCAGAAAGCCTGTTAATTCCAACCATAGGTATTGGTGCCGGTAAATATTGCGATGGCCAGGTTCTGGTGATGCATGATATGCTTGGATTGAATACAGAATTTAAGCCGCGCTTTTTAAGACAGTACCTGAATATTCACGAGCAGGCTACCCTGGCTGTAAAACAATATATTGAAGATGTTAAATCGAACGATTTTCCCAGCGATGCAGAATCTTATTGAGGAAGATCTTTTACCTGCTCGTATAAACGGTGTATGAGGCCATCAGCCAGGCCTATTTTAGGAACAAAAATTTCATCGGCACTGGCCCACCTCATTACATTGAGGTAAATCAATAAGGCCGGAACAATTACATCAGCTCTGTCTTCTCTTAATTTATACAATGAAATTCTTTGTGCAAGGCTTAAACTGCTGAATTCTTTATAATAGTCTTTCAACAGCTCGAGAGGAAGCGGTTTGCCTTCTTTTCTTTTGGAAAGGGAAAATACTTTGTTGATGTTTCCTCCCGAACCAATGGCCGTAATATGATGATAGCCACTTGTATGGTTCCGGATGAAGTCACGCATTGTATTCCAGTTTTTTTCATCCACCTGGTTTTTCAAAAGCCTTATTGTTCCAATGTTGAAAGATTTTTTATTGATTAGTTTTCCATCACTGAAAAAACTTAATTCGGTGCTTCCTCCACCTACATCAATGTACAGATAGGATTTCTGGTTACTGAGGTTTTCCGCTACGTGATTCTCATAAATAAAATTCGCTTCCTCTTCACCCGATATCACATTTATGCAGATCCCGGAAACCGCTTTCACCCTTTCAATGATCTCTTTTGCATTGGAAGCATCACGCATGGCCGATGTTGCAGCTGTTGCAAGGTGTTTAACCTCATAAACGTCCAGCAATAGTTTGTAAGACTGAATGGTTTTTACAAGCCTTTCAGATTTGGCTTCTGAAATGGAACCGGTTTCAAAAACGTCAAAGCCAAGCCTTAAAGGAACCCTTACTAAACTAAGTTTTACAAAATCAGGTTCCCCTTTCGGGTTTATTGTTACTTCCTGAATCAATAACCTTGCAGCGTTGCTGCCAATATCAATTGCTGCCAGTTTCAATAGGATTGTTCTTTTTATTTAGTAAGTAATTATAGGTCTCCACCTGGGAGCGAACCTGCTTTCCGTTGGTAGCAACGTAATTATTAGATAGTTCATTATCCAGTAATCTTGCTTTCACGTTATCTGCCAGTTGAATAAATAATATCTCTTTCAATTCCTCCTTTATTCTTTCGTCGAAAATGGGACAGGAGGCTTCTACACGGTGGTCTAAATTACGAACCATCCAGTCGGCAGATGAAATATAAATTTTTTCCTTTCCGCCATTTTCAAAATACCATACTCTTGCATGCTCCAGGTATTCATCAACAATGCTTAAAGCTTTCAAAGGTTTTTCGAGGTTGGTATGTTCGTTATATAAACAATATATTCCCCGTATGATCAGGTGGATTTCCACCCCCTGTTTGGAGGCTGCTTTCAATTCGCTGATCAGTTCATCATCGGAAAGCGAATTCATTTTAATAATGATGCGGGCCGGTTTTTTTCGACTTACATTTTTAATTTCCTGTTTTATCAGTTTAATCAGTTCTTTTCTGACAAAGCCCGGACTTGGAATAAGTGTAGAGCATGCCTTTAAAAAATGAGTGCCGGTTTTGTAATGCTCCAGGTAATTAAAAATCCTGTTCACATCGGCCATTATAGATTTGTTGGATGTAAGAAGACAATGATCGGCATAAACTTTTGCAGTGGATTCATTCAGATTGCCCGTACTTACAAAACCATATTGAACGATCCTGTCCTGAACCCTTTTCCTGATGACGCAAAGTTTGCAATGCACTTTCATGTTAGGTATGCCTATAAGTACTTTCACACCTTCATCTTCCAACCTGTCTTTCCATTCCAGGTTGGCTTCTTCATCGAACCGCGCACGCACTTCAAGCATTACTGTTACCTGTTTTCCATTTCTTACTGCATTAATCAAAGCATTAATGATCTTGGAATTCTTTGCCAGGCGATAGGCAGTTACCTTAATACTTGTTACATCGGGGTCTATTGCGGATTCACGGAGCAGGTCAATCATTGCATTAAAGGAATGGTAGGGGAAATGCAGCATCACATCCCTGGCAAGAACAACATCAGTTACACGGTGATCGGTTAATAATGGGTGGTCAAAAGGTTTTCTCGACATGGTTTTTTTGGTAAAAACCTGTTTTGGAAAATCCATGAAATGGCGGAAATTATGTATTCTTCCGCCAGGTATGATGTTGTCTCTTTTAGATAAATTGAACTTGCGGATTAAATATTCCAAAAGCCCGGGATCCATTTCTTTATCGTAAATGAACCGCACCGGTTTTCCCTTGCGGCGGTTCTTTAATCCTTTTTCAATTTTCTGAATCAGGCTGGTGGATATATCATTATCAATATCTATTTCCGCATCACGCGTAACTTTAAAGATTCCTGAATTGTACTGGTCATATCCAAAATAGCTGAAGATTTCGGGAAGGTTGAACCGTATAACATCTTCCAGCAACATAATATGATGCTCATCTTCGGGCGAGGGTAAAATAACAAACCTGGGTATGGCGCGCGTAGGTACTTCAATTATAGAATACATTCTTTTCAATGCACTTTCTTCTTTCCACATTACAACGCCAAGGTAAATGGATTTATCACGGAGAAATGGCATTTGCGGAATGCTTTCTATCATTAACGGAATTACATTCGGACTTACCTCTTCATCGTAAAAATTGGTTACAAATTCTTTTTGTTCCTCGTTTAAGTCCTTTTCCGAAACCAGGAAGATCTTTTCATCTTTCAGTTCATTAATTATTCCGGCCCAGATGCGGTTGAATTCACTTTGCTGGTTTAGAACAGTAATCTGGATCTCTTCCAGGATCTTTTCCGGGTTGGCCTCGAGGTGCATTTTTGCCTTGGAACCAAACTGAATCATTCTTTTTAATGTGGCAACTCTTACACGAAAAAATTCATCGAGGTTGTTAGAGAAAATTCCCAGGAAACGAATTCTTTCTGCAAGGGGAACTGAAGGATCAGCAGCTTCCTGCAATACTCTTGCATTAAATGAGAGCCAGCTGATGTCACGTGGAATGGTTTTAATCTTCGATGTAGCCATGAACAATCTTCTATGGGCTAAATATACGCAACATCCATGCTTAACCTTTTGGTCACTGTTTTAATTTAGTAATAATTGATGTAGTGGAAAATCCTTTTAATATCGGATTTATAATTACACGGCCTCCGTTGGCAATAACGTCGGAAGCACCTGCAATGTCTTCCGGTTTATAATCACCTCCCTTCACCAGGAAATCCGGTAATACCATTTTGATCAGGTGAGCGGGAGTAGGCTCATCAAATAACACAACAGCATCAACCATAGAAAGGGCAGCCAGTACCAAGGCCCTGGCATCCTGTGAATTCACAGGCCTTCCTTCGCCTTTTAAATTTTTTACGGAGCTGTCGGCATTTAATCCAACTACCAGGTAATCGGCATAAGAGGCGGCTTCGGTTAGTGAAGCAATATGCCCGGCATGAATAATATCAAAACAACCATTGGTAAAAGCAATGGTTTTACCATCGGTTTTCCATTGGGAAACTTTTTTTATTAAATCTCCCTGTTCCAGAATTTTAGTTTTGATATTCCCTGTCTTCACTCTGTTTATTTTTTTTATTAAAGTAAGAAAACAGCAGGCTAAGAATAATTCCTGCCGCCAGAACTATTACGGTTTGAACTGACCATAATAACCATCCTAATGCGTTGCCAATGGTATTTTCATCCAGTCCGTAGAGTCCCATTAACCTGGCCACCAACAGGGGATAGGCTCCAATTCCTCCCGGTGTTAAAATCATTCCTACACTACCAACTGCCAGCGTTGTTAATCCTCCTCCAATACCCAGGTGAGCGGTTTCCTGTAAAGCATACATGCCCAGTGTAGTGCTGGCAAGATAAAGCATCCATATAGCTATTGAATGAAAAATGAACCATCCCTTTTGTTTAATATGCCTGATACTGCTTAAACCATGAATAATTCCTTTTATTATGGTTCTGATTTTTATAACAATGCTGTTGTGATTAAATTTTTTGAAGATGTAAATCAAACCTGCAAGAACAATTATGAAGATCACTGCAACAAGAATGATCTTAAAAGTTGAAGTTTCGCCGGTGTTGTTAGTTAATAACCCACTGAAAGATTCTTTTACATAATTGCCAATGAACTTTCCCTGGAATAATAAGGCCAGTGCAAAAACCACCAAAAGGCTCACACTGTCAACCGCCCTTTCCATTACAATGGTGCCCACCAGTTTGTCGGCCCTGACTTTTTCATATTTTGAAAGAATGGTACACTTTACAACTTCCCCCAATCTTGGAACGCCTGCATTTACCAGGTAGCCGATCATTACGGCAGAAAAAGTGTTGAACATCCCGGGTTTATATCCCATAGGTTCCATAAGTATTCTCCACCTAACTGCCCTTAGGTAATGACTTAAAAGTAAAAGCAGCAGAACGGGAACGATCAGCCAGTGCCTGGCTTGTTGAATGGCAAGTTTGATTTGTTCCCAGTGAGATGCTTTTATATTTCTTACCGACAACCACACAAAGAAGATCCCTAATCCCAGGAAAAAAATATACTGAAGTATAGTAAAAATGGATTTTCTCATGTGAGCAGTAGTGGAATTCAGGCAAGATAATATATTGCTTTAAAGCCTGTTTCCTTCTTTGGGAAATACAACCCAGGGTTTGAAAGTCTTTGCTTCATCGAAAGACATAGAAGCATAGGATATAATTACGATCACATCTCCTGTCATTCCTTTTCTTGCAGCAGGTCCGTTAAGGCAGCAAACGCCCGAGCCTCGCTTTCCTTTGATCAGGTAAGTATCCAGCCGCTCGCCATTGTTAACATTCACCACGGTAACCTTTTCATTCTCTATCATGTTAGCAGCATCCATCAGGTCCTCATCTAAGGTCAGACTTCCAACATAGTGCAGGTTGGCCTCAGTAATTACAGCCCGGTGAACTTTTGATTTCAATACTGAAATATTCATAGCGCGGCAAAGTTAATCTATGCAAGTGAAGCCTTTGTTAATTAAGCAGCATATTATCTATCAGTCTAACATTTCCAAGGCTGGCAGCTACCAAACCCACCAGTTTTTCATTTTTACCATTTGGAGGCTGCAGGGTTTCGGCCGATAAAATAGCCACATAATCTGTTTGAAATCCTTTGTCATTGAGGTTATGTTTGGCATTTTCCACCAGGTTTTCCAGGCTGTCTTTCCCTATCCTTGCCTTTATGGTTTCGAGTTCATTAAATATTGACGTAGCTAATGCTTTATTTTTTTGATCGAGCCGCATATTCCTGCTGCTCATGGCAAGTCCATCCTTTTCCCTGATAGTGGGCATGATCCTGAGTTCAGGTGCGTTTTCCCCGGAAATTTCAATCAGTTTTTTCACCACCATGCACTGTTGAAAATCCTTTTGTCCAAGGTAAAGTTTATCAGCATTTATAATGTTCAATAAGCGGTCTATTACCTGGCACACGCCCTGGAAATGTCCCGGGCGATGGATACCTTCCAGTATAAACTCCACTTCTCCAAGATCGTACTTTAGGGGCTTGTAACCTGGTGGGTAAATTTCTGTTACAGAGGGAAGGAAGAGGATGTTACAGCCTGCCAGCACCAGCTTTTCAATATCCTTTTCTATGGTAACCGGATAATGATCAAAATCTTCTTTGTTGTTGAACTGGGAAGGGTTTACAAAAATGCTGCAAACAGTGATGTCATTTTCGGCTAGCGCGGATCGAATCAAAGAAATATGGCCCTCATGAAGGGCTCCCATAGTAGGTACGAACCCAATTTTTTTACCGTTTTGTTTTTCGGCTTTTACATGATTTGACAGTGCATCGGCAAGTTTGAAAACAATCATAATTGGGCATTTGAGAAGAGGTGGAACCGGCTTTTAAACAGAAATAGTTACCTTTGCCCACCTTTTCCCGATTTTTAAAACGGTAACAATGTCAGCAAAGAAAAGAATTTTATTTATTGCCAATGAAATGTCTCCATACCTCGAACTCACAGAATTTTCTGAAGTAGTGAACAGGTTGGCGATTAAGTCGAACGAGAGTGGATTTGAAGTACGCTGTATCATGCCCCGTTTTGGAGCCATCAACGAAAGACGTCACAGGCTGCATGAAGTTGTACGCCTTTCCGGGATCAATGTATCGGTAGATAACGAAGATTTTCCACTCCAGATAAAGGTGGCATCCCTGCCTAATGCACGATTACAGGTTTATTTTTTAGACAATGAAGACCTGTTCAAGCGTAAACATATTTTTACCGATGATAAGGAAAAATGGTTTGATGATAATGGCCTGCGTACTATATTTTTCTGTAAAGGTGCACTGGAAACGGTGAAGAAATTTGGCTGGCCTCCCGACCTGATTCATTGCAGCGGATGGATGACAGGGCTGATTCCATTATACCTAAAAACAGTTTATAAAAAAGAACCTGTGTTTGCACACAGCAAAGTAATTTATACTATTGGTCAGAATACTTTCAAGGAAAAGCTGGGTTCTGATTTTGCCGAAAAGGCCATCATTCATGCTTCGGTGAAAGAAAAGGACCTGGAGCCATTTAAAGAAGCAAACAATACAGCCATGTTCCGTGGTGGCGCCACCTATGCCGACGCCATTAGTTTCGGAGCCGATAAAGTGGAAAAGAAGCTGGTAGAAGAGTTTACCAAAGTGCGTGGAAAGAAAACGCTTCCCTACAATGCCGAATCTGATTTAACAGACTATTTACAACTCTATAACGATCTTGCGAACAAGTAATTCCAAACTGCAACAAACTCTATTTGTGAAGAAATTCAACCTGGTCGTTCTTTATGTAATTGCATCTGTTTTTCTTTTCTCTTCCTGTAACAAAATTAACGAGGCCACCGATCTGGGTGGCGATCTTATTCCGCCCATAGATAATATCAACACATTCGAGAAATTTCTGGAAGTTGAAACTTTTAATCATTCTCATTTAAATGATTCAACCACTATAAGTTTTTACGATAACGTTGCAATTGGGCATATTGAATCTGATCCTGTATTTGGAAAAACAACTGCAGATGCCTATTTCTCTTTAGGCAGGCAGTTTTACAAAGTATATCCTTTCCTTGGTGATAAGGATGATATTACCATTGATTCTGTAGTGCTTTCCATAGCATACATTACTAATTACGGCGATTCTAATTCAAATCTTTCCGTTACGGTTGAAGAAATAGCGCCCAGCGCCGGTTTTCGTGAGGACAGCTTTTATGCATATACCGATGCGCCATTTGCAACTACCAATGTTTTTGGTTCAAAAACCATTGCCATTAAAGATCTGAATGATTCGGTATTTGTTAAAACGCCGGGCATTCCGGAAGTTCAAAAATTTGGAAACGTACTTCGCATTCAACTGGATGATAACCTGGGCGTGCGGTTAAAGAATTACGATACCCTGGCAAATGGTGCTTATGTTAGCGATTCTTTATTCAAAGAAAATTTTAGAGGTTTAGCTATTAAATCTTCTGAAGTGGTTGGAAATGGTCTTGCCTATTTTAATCTTTCCGATCCCAGAACAAAACTTACTGTTTATTATTCATCCATATTAAATGGTTCGGACACTTCCAGTTTTGCTGAATTTTCTCACATACCGCTTGTAATTCCCGAAAATTTTAGAAACGGGCAGGCCAACATCATTAAAAGGGAACCTGGCGGAGCATGGGCAAATGCATTAGCCACACCAGGCGACAAGGCTTCCGAATTGTATATTCAAAGTTCTCCCGGCTCAATGGGAAAAATTCTAATACCTGCACTGGACACTTTTTCCAATAAGCTGGTGCACCGCGCCGAACTGATTATTCCAAAACTTCCTTCGGCAATGGAAAATACTTTTGGCCCGCCCCAATATATTTTTCTTGACCGCATCAACCAGCAAACTAACCTGCCATCCACACTGCACAACGATATATTGTTTGGGCAGAATTCCTATGATGTAAACAGGTTTGGCGGAAGATTGCTTCCCGATAATACCTATCGATTTGTAATTACACGCCATGTGCAGGGCATATTAACCCGCAATGAAACCAATGACACACTAAGGCTCCACGCACCTTACAGGGTGATTTTATACGATCAGAATTTTAAAACAAGCCAGTTGGTTTCCGTGTTGGATGAAATTGCAAAAGGGCGCGTAGTGGTGGCAGGAGGTAATCATGCCCAAACTCCTATGAGGCTTCGCCTGGTCTATTCAAATCTTTAATATTGAAAAAACGGGTGTTATATTTGCTCCCATTTTCAAACCATAACCAAATTCTTCTTCCACATGCCTTATTTATTTACATCTGAAAGCGTATCAGAAGGACATCCTGATAAAGTTGCTGACCAGATATCCGATGCTCTTATTGATCATTTTCTTGCTTTTGATCCTAACTCCAAAGTAGCCTGCGAAACGCTTGTTACCACCGGGCAGGTTGTTCTGGCAGGAGAAGTAAAGTCAAAAGCTTATCTCGATGTTCAGGAAATTGCCCGCGGAGTTATTCGTAAAATTGGATATACCAAAAGTGAATATATGTTCGAAGCCAATTCCTGCGGTATCCTTTCTGCTATACACGAACAATCTTCTGATATCAACCAGGGAGTGGACAAAAAGAAGAAAGAGGAGCAGGGTGCCGGCGACCAGGGAATGATGTTTGGGTACGCCACTAATGAAACGGAAGATTATATGCCTCTGGCTCTTGATCTTTCCCATAAAATATTACAGGAGCTGGCAGCATTGCGCCGCGAAAATAAGCAGATCAAATACCTGCGCCCCGATGCTAAATCACAGGTAACATTGGAATATGATGACAATAACCGCCCTGTTAGAATAGATGCAATTGTAGTATCCACCCAGCACGACGACTTTGACACCGAACCTAAAATGCTGGCCCGAATTCAGAAGGATATCATCAACATTCTTATCCCGAGAGTTAAAGCAAAATATAAAAAGTACGCCAGGCTTTTTAATAACAATATTAAATACCATATTAACCCAACCGGGAAATTTGTTATCGGCGGACCTCATGGTGATACCGGTTTAACTGGCCGTAAAATTATAGTTGATACCTACGGCGGAAAAGGGGCACATGGAGGCGGCGCTTTCAGTGGTAAAGATCCTTCAAAAGTTGACCGCTCTGCTGCCTATGCTACCAGGCATATTGCTAAAAACCTGGTTGCTGCCGGACTGTGTGAAGAAGTGCTTGTGCAGGTTTCCTATGCAATTGGTGTTGCCCAACCTACCAGTATAAACGTAAATACTTATGGTACCGCAAAAGTTGATATGTCCGACAGTGAAATTGCAGATATTGTTGCAGGCATTTTCGACATGCGCCCTTACTTCATTGAGCAGCGACTGAAACTGCGTAACCCTATCTATAGTGAAACGGCAGCTTATGGTCACATGGGTCGTAAACCTGAAATGCTTACCAAAGAATTCTCCACACCAGAAGGAAAAGTTATTAAAAAGAAAGTGGAACTGTTTACCTGGGAAAAGCTGGATTACGTGCCGAAAGTGAAAAAGGCTTTTGGATTAAAATAAAAAAAATTCAAACCCTTGCAATGCAGGGGTTTTTTATTATGAAAAGATATTGGTGGATAGCGTTAATACTTTCCATTGCCATGATCATTATTTTGAAGTGGCAGGGCAGTTCATTAATAACCCCGGTAAGTCCGCGCGGAATAATTGATCTTGAATTTGCCAGGGATGCCGCTAAACTTGAGCAGTTAAAGATATTCTGGAATCCCCGCGACCTTTCCAATCATATTTACCTTGATTTTATTTTCATCTTTGTTTACTCATGGTTTTTGGCAGCAGCTTCATCCAACCTATCAGAAAAAACAGGTTGGAAGAAATATGGTAAATGGTCGGTTTCCCTGGCAATGGGTGCCGGCTTTTTTGATATCCTGGAAAACTTCATGATGATTATGGTTTACCAGGAAAGATTCAGCCCGGAATTATTAGAAGTCATATTTTTTGTTGCCATGATCAAATTCCTTATGGCAGCACTTTCACTCCTTTACATTGTGGCCTCACTTCCCGGCATACTCATTAAAAACAAAAAGAAATAGGGGCTCAATGGCTATTTTTGAAACGTGAAAAATTTCAGGTCTCCACAGCGCCCTAAAAAGTCCAGCCTTATAGCTGGCCGGAAAAATGTAATTGATGCCATAGAATCAGGTATGGCCATCGACAGGATCTACCTGCATAACAAAGCAGCAGGAGAACATGTAAGCAAGGTGAGGAAACTCGCTGAAATCAATCACATTCCCATCAATCATGTTCCCATTGAAAAGATCGCAGGTTTTAATATTGAACAGCACGATGGCTGCGTAGCCCTGAAATCAAAAGTAAAATACCAGGACCTTCAACAGGTTATCAGCTGGGTGGTGGAAAAAGGTGAGGTTCCATTCTTCCTGTTACTTGATGGAATTACCGATATCCGGAATATTGGTGGCATTGCGCGCACAGCATTTTGTACAGGTGTACATGCGCTTATCATTCCTGACAAAGGTGTTGGGGCTTTAAATGAAGATGCCATGCTTACATCGGCAGGCGCCCTTGAAAAAATTACTATTTGCAGGGTAGGAAGTTTAATGAAAGCTGTTGATGAATTGCACCTGAATGGGATTCAGGTTTATGCCAGTGAAATGAAAGCAGCTAAGAATGTATTTGAACTGCCATTAACCGAACCTCTGGCCATAGTTATGGGAAGTGAAGAAAAAGGAATACATCCCGCACTGCTGAAAATCTGCGATGAAAGGTTTAAAATACCAATGGCAGGCGATTTTGAATCGCTTAATGTTTCCGTTGCTACAGGAATTATTCTTTATGAAGTGATGAAGCATCGAAATTTTTAAACCATGTCTTTCATGAATGAAATTAAAATTATTGAATGTCCTCGCGATGCCATGCAGGGCTGGAAGAACATGATTCCAACAGAAAAAAAAGTCAAATACATTCAGTCATTGCTGGAGGTTGGTTTTAATACCATAGATTTTGGATCTTTTGTTTCTGCCAGGGCCATTCCTCAAATGGCCGATACCAGAGAAGTGCTGCAGTCGCTCGATCTCAAAAATAAAAGATCAGGTTTGCTGGCAATTGTTGCCAACCCAAGAGGAGCGGAGGAAGCTGTTCAATACGAACAAATCGATTACCTTGGATTCCCATTTTCAATTTCTTCAACTTTTCAGCAAAGAAATACCAACAGCAGCCCTGAAGAAAGCGTAGAACGTGTGCACCTGATTCAGGAACTATGTTTGCAAACCAATAAAAAGCTGGTGGTTTATTTAAGCATGGCCTTTGGAAATCCTTATGGCGATGAATATAACGAATCGGTTTTGCTGAAATGGGCAGGAACCATGGCAGATATGGGCATTTCCATCCTTTCGCTTGCCGACACAGTTGGCGTAGCCACACCTTCTCAAATTAGTTTTGCATTAGGTAAACTAATACCGGCATACAGCAATATTGAAATGGGTGTTCACCTTCATTCTGCTCCCCATAATTTTTATGATAAACTGGAAGCGGCATTCCAGGCTGGATGTACCCGTTTCGATGGCGCATTAAAAGGTATCGGCGGTTGTCCTATGGCCCAGGATGCGCTGGTAGGAAATATGAATACAGAAAACATCATTGACTTTCTTGAACAGAAAAGCAGGTTGAATAATATTGATCATGAAGCATTGAAAAAAAGTCTTGCACTTGCAACGGAAATTTTTGTCTAATGAAATTTCATTTTGAATTCGATATAAAAAAACTTCCCTGGCCCATCAGCCATAGTCATAATTTATTTTTGATCGGTTCCTGCTTTACCGAGAATATTGGTGAAAAATTAAAGCGGAGTAAATTCAGGGTGCTGGAAAATCCACATGGCATTTTATTTAACCCGGTCAGTGTTTCGGAAGCCATTGTTGATTACATCGACAAAAAACAATATAAATCAAGTGATTTATTTGAACTGAATGAAGGCTGGCATAGCTGGAAGCACCATAGTCGATATTCCGGGATTAATTCAGCAGAAGCAGTTGAAAAAATAAATACTTCCATAAATCTTGCGCATGAATTTTTAAGGAAATCCGATTATGTAATAATTACCCTTG
>JAEZCV010000180.1 GCA_023429985.1 Bacteroidota bacterium
GAATGGGCAGCGATTGCGAAACAAATATGGAAGAAATTTTCGGACCTGTGATTACACTCCAGAAATTTTCCTCCGACGAAGAAGCCATCATGCTTGCAAATGCATGTAACTATGGCTTATCGGCAACTATCTGGACGCAGGATATAACACGTGCTAATAAAGTTGCTGCTCAATTGCAATCCGGTATTACATGGATCAATTGCTGGCTACTACGCGACCTGAGGACTCCATTTGGCGGAATCAAAAACAGCGGTGTTGGAAGAGAGGGCGGATGGGTTGCTTTATAATTTTTTACTGTAGCAAAGAATGTTTGCGTTGAACTTTAATTGAAATTTATGTCAGATATCATCAATACCAATACAGCAGCCAAACCTTTGGGAGCTTATCCGCATGCTCGAAGAGCAGGGAATTTGCTTTTTCTTTCAGGCATTGGTCCGAGAAGCGCACATGACAATTCAATTCCCGGGCTTGTGCAGGATGAAAATGGAAATATTGTTTCTTATGATATTGAAGCCGAATGTCATTCTGTTTTTGCAAATGTGAAAGCCGTGCTGGAAGCTAGTGGAAGCAAATGGGAAAACATGATAGATGTTACCGTATTTCTTACTAATATGAAAAAAGACTTTCCCGTTTACAATAGAATTTATGGCGAATATTTTAAGAATGTTCAGGCTTGTCGCACTACAGTGGAAGTAAAAAGTCTGCCTACACCCATAGCCATTGAATTAAAAGTAATAGCACTGGTTGAAAACAATTGATAAAATGAATTACAGGAACGATTTGGATTTTGCCCGCCAGATGGATGAAAAAGATCCGTTGAAATTATTCAGGCAAAAATTTTTTATACCCCAACACAATGGAGGCGATAGTGTTTATTTTACAGGTAACTCACTTGGACTTCAACCCAAAACCACCATACAATACATTCAGCAGGAGTTAAACGACTGGGCTGAATTAGGTGTAGAAGGCCATTTGAAAGCTAAAAATCCCTGGCTTTCTTACCATGAAATGTTTGCTGAACCCATTTCAAAAATTGTTGGTGCAGGTAAGGATGAAGTTGTGGTGATGAACCAGCTTACGGTTAATCTTCATTTACTTATGGCCAGCTTCTACCGGCCATCCGGCAAAAGAACTAAGATCATCTGCGAAGCAAAAGCTTTTCCTTCCGACCAGTACGCCCTTGAAAGCCAGGCAAAGCTACATGGATTAGATCCCAATGAAGTGATTGTGGAAGTGGGACCTCGTGAAGGACAATATAACATAAGAACAGAAGATATCATTTCCGCGATTGATCAACATGCCGGTGAACTTTGCCTGGTGTTGATTGGAGGTGTGAATTATTATACTGGCCAGGTGATGGATATGGCAACCATTACAAAAGCAGCACATAACGCCGGCGCCTATGCGGGATTTGACCTGGCACATGCTGCTGGAAACATTCAATTGCATTTGCACGACTGGGAAGTTGATTTTGCCTGCTGGTGCAGTTATAAATATTTAAACTCCGGACCTGGTGGCGTTTCGGGTGTATATATTCATTCCAGGCATGCCTCAAACACTGAATTGCCAAGGATGGCAGGTTGGTGGGGATACGAAAAGGAAACAAGGTTTAAAATGCGTTCCGGGTTTCAGCCCATTCCAACTGCTGAGGGCTGGCAACTGAGCAATGCACCTGTTCTTTCCATGGCAGCCCATAAAGCATCACTTGATATTTTCAGTGAAGCAGGCATGGAAGCTTTAACTGAAAAATCAAAATTGCTCACCGGCTTCCTGTTTTTTATTCTTGATGAAATAAACAAGGAACATAAGGATAAAATTATTGAAGTGATCACACCGCGTGAAGAAGGTAAGTATGGTTGCCAGGTTTCCATGTTAATGCTCAAAAATGGAAAAGAGGTTTTTAATGCTTTGATGGAACAGGGTATGATTGCCGACTGGCGCGAACCAAATGTTATTCGAGTAGCACCGGTTCCTTCATATAATTCATTTGAAGATGTCTGGAAGTTTGGAAGCATCATGAAAACTGTTCTCTCCGGATCATAAATTATTTACATGGCTAAAAAAAATGTTACTGTAATTGGTGCAGGCCTCGTAGGCTCTCTTCTCTCTATCTTTCTTGCAAGGCGTGGTTATAAAGTTGAGATTTACGAACGCCGGGGTGATATGCGAAAAGAAACTGTGGAAGCAGGACGTTCTATTAACCTTGCCTTGAGCGATCGCGGAATAAAGGCTTTGGAAGCAGTTGGAATTGCAGGGGAGGTTTTAAAGATTGCCATTCCCATGCACGGTCGTTTTATACATAACCTCGATGGCAGCCATGCGTTTCAGCCTTATGGAAAAAAAGGCCAGTACATTAATTCGGTTTCCCGTGGCGAATTGAATGCAAAGCTCATGGACCTTGCTGAGGAAAACGGAGTGAATATTCATTTTGGGCATAAATGCGATACTGTCAATTTTAAAGAAAATTCTATTGTATTTGATGGAGGTTCCGGGCGAGTGGTGAAAAGTTTTGATTTGATATTTGGCTCGGATGGTGCTTATTCTGCAGCTAGGTTATCGCACATGCTTCAGCATAATAAATTCGATTACCAGCAATATTATATTGATTGTGGCTATAAAGAACTTTCTATTCCTGCAGGTGAAAATGGAAGTTTTCTTTTAGAAAAGAATGCGCTTCATATCTGGCCACGTAAACAATATATGCTGATTGCACTTCCCAACCTCGACGGAAGTTTTACAGGTACATTGTTTTTTCCTTTTGAAGGAGAACAATCTTTTGAAAAGCTGGTTACAGAAAAAGATGTTACTGAATTCTTCTCGCAAACTTTTCCCGATGTTGTAAAACTCATTCCTGATCTGAATTTTCAGTATTTCAGAAATCCTACCTCATCGCTTGTTACCATAAAATGTTTTCCATGGGTGCGCAAAGATCATTATTGTTTGATTGGTGATGCTGCTCATGGAATAGTTCCATTTTTTGGACAGGGTATGAATGCAGGTTTCGAAGATTGCTCTGTGCTGGATGAATTGATGAACCAGCATGGTGAAGACTGGGGCACTATCCTTGGTGAATTCCAGGACCGGCGCAAACCCGATGCGGATGCGATTGCCGACCTGGCCATTACAAATTTTACAGAGATGAGGGCAAGAACGGCTGATCCTACATTCCTTTTGCAAAAGAAAATTGAAGCACTTCTTCATGAACGTTACCCCGATCAATGGATACCGGCCTATACCCAGGTTACATTTCGAACGGATATTCGCTACAGCGAAGCTTTGGAAAATACCATCAGGCAGGAAGCAATCATGCAGGAAGTGATGCAACAACCCAACATTGGTTCAAACTGGGATTCTGAAGAACTTTCCAGCCAGATCATTCAAAAATTAATGCATCATAAATAGATATTCATGAACAGGAAGCAACTGGCAGAACAAATTTTTTTAAAGCAATCCTATTTATGTGTTGGACTTGATTCTGATATCAATAAAATCCCACAGCACCTTCAGTTTAATAAAGATGCGGTTTTTGAATTCAATAAAGCCATTATTGACGCTACAAAGGATCACTGCATAGCCTATAAGATCAACACCGCTTTTTATGAAAGTATGGGTGTGAAGGGATGGGAGATAATGGAAAGAACCGTAAATTATATTCCATCAACACATTTTACCATTGCCGATGCAAAGCGCGGCGATATAGGAAATACGTCGGCCCAGTATGCAAAAGCTTTTTTTGAACAATTGAATTTCGATGCTATAACTGTTGCCCCTTATATGGGCGAGGACAGTGTGCGTCCTTTTCTTGAATATAAAAACAAATGGACGATCTTACTCGGACTTACTTCCAATGCAGGTGCAAAAGATTTTGAGTTGAAAAAATTCAGCGAAAAAGATGGAGGAAAATTTTTGTTTGAAGCGGTGATGGAGAAAGCGGCTTCCTGGGGAACCACAGAAAACCTGATGTTTGTAATAGGCGCCACAAGAGCAGAACAATTTGACGACGTAAGAAAAATAAGTCCTCAGCACTTTTTCCTCGTACCCGGAGTAGGCGCCCAGGGAGGCGACCTGGGTGAGATTTCCAACAGGGCGCTGATAAAAGATTGTGGATTATTGGTTAACGCCAGCAGGGCTGTTATATATGCTTCTTCGGGAGAAGATTTTGCAGAAAAAGCCGGTGAAGCAGCCCGCCAATACAGTAGCGAAATGAAAAGTTACCTTTTAAAAAAGATAGATATTTAATAGGCAGTTCATATTATCTTTCAGTAATCATTTACATTTTACTTCCATGAGAGCAATCATAATCGTATTCATCCTGTCATTCATGTATGGCCAGGTGTTCGCACAGTCCGAAACTTACACAACACCAAACTATCAGCTGGCTTCAAGGTTTTCTCCTGAAAAACTGAACAAACTGGTTTTTTCCACTTCAGTAGATCCACATTGGTTAAAGAACTCCAACAGGTTCTGGTACACTTACCAAACAACAAAAGGGAAACAGTGGTTTATTGTTGATCCTTCGCGCGGATCAAAAAGGCTGATGTTCGACAATGAAAAGCTGGCAGCCAAGCTATCAACCATTGTAAGAGATCCAATGGATGCCCAGAATTTAAAGATCGACAGCCTTCGTTTTATTAAGGATGAGAACTGGATTCAATTTGAAGTGAAGAGCACTGAAGAAATTGAAAAAAAAGATACCACTGCAAAAAAAGGCGCTCCCCCAGCAAAAACAAAAAAGGTTTATTATTTCGAGTACAATCTTAATTCAGGTGAACTGGTTGAACTATCGGAGCTTAAAAAGCCAAAACGTAACCCCCGGTGGGCTGCCATTGCCCCCGATGGCCAGACCATTGTATTTGTAAAGAACCATAATCTTTACTGGATGGATCGGGCTAATTATGAAAAAGCCCTTCAGCATGAAGATGACAGCACCATTGTTGAACATAAAATAACGAGCGATGGAATAGAATATTTCGGCTACGGCATACAGGGCTTTTTAAGTGGTACAGGTGAGGATAACGTTGAAAAGGAAAAAAATATTAATAAAAGAAAACCCGCATTTATTTTATGGTCGCCGGACTCAAAACATTTTGCCATGGTGCGCACCGATGTGCGCAAAGTGAAAGAACTTTGGGTGATCAACAGTACCACAGACCCAAGGCCCACGCTTGAAACGTATAAATACTGGATGCCGGGCGAAAAAGATGGTCCTATTCCTTACATCTATCTTTTTAATAACCTTACTAAAACTTATAAGGAACTTGATATAAAACAGTTCAAGGACCAGGATGTTACTATTTGGTCGAAAAGGCCTGCGGTGAATACAAGGGACGACGACTGGCGTCCATTGATTTGGCTGGGAAACAACAATAATTTTTATTTCAATCGCACCAGCCGCGACCTCAAAAGAATTGATCTCTGTTCCGTAAACATAAATACGGGCACAGTAAATGTTCTGATACCTGAAAGATTGAACACATACATTGAAGTGCGCCGTCCCGGTGTGGTAAATGATGGAAATGAATTGATCCACTGGAGTGAAAGAGATGGCTGGGCTCATCTTTATTTATATGATGGCAATGGCCAGTTAAAAAACCAGATCACTAGCGGAAGTTACCACGTAGAAGAAATTGTTGGAATTGATGATAAAAACCGCGTGGTTTATTTTGTTGCTAATGCAAAGGAGTCAAACGAAAATCCATATTTTGAACATTTGTACAAAGTGAATTTTGATGGCTCCGGCCTGCGTTTATTGAATTCCGGAAATTTCAATCATGCCATCAGCATGAACGATAACAATACATTTTTTGTAGATAATTTTTCAACAGTAAATACGGTGCCACGTTCAGCATTGTTCAATGCAGAAGGCCGCAAAGTTATGGATCTTGAAACAGCGGATTTCAGTTCTTTGATGGCAGCAGGGTACAAATTTCCTGAACCTTTCCAGGTAAAGGCCGATGATGGAATCACAGATCTGTATGGTGTAATGTATAAGCCTTTCGATTTTGATTCTACAAAAAAATATCCCATCATTCAATATGTTTATCCTGGTCCGCAAACCGAAGCAGTTAATACTTCCTGGAGCCGCGGCATGGATCGAATAGACAGGCTTGCGCAGGTTGGATTTATTGTAGTAACCGTTGGCAACAGGGGTGGTCATCCCGCACGAAGTAAATGGTACCATAATTATGGTTATGGTAATTTAAGAGATTATGGTCTTGCCGATAAAAAAGCAACTGTTGAGCAATTAGCCACCAGGTTTAATTTTATTGATATTAATCGAGTTGGAATTCATGGACATTCCGGTGGAGGTTTTATGAGTACGGCAGCTATGCTTGTTTATCCCGATTTCTTTAAAGTTGCTGTTTCCAGTGCAGGTAATCACGATAACAATATTTACAACCGCTGGTGGAGTGAAAAACATCATGGTGTAAAGGAAGTTATTTCTGAAAAAGGCGATACGAGTTTTGTTTATTCAATTGATAAGAACCAGGAACTTGTAAAGAATCTTAAAGGCAGGCTAATGCTTGTGCATGGCGATATTGATAATAACGTTCATCCTGCACATACCATACGAATGGTAAATGCACTGATTAAAGCCAATAAACGTTTTGAAATGCTGATTCTTCCCGGCCAGCGCCATGGTTTTGGAAATATGACGGAATATTTTTTCTGGAGAATGGCGGATTTTTATAGCCAGCATTTATTGGGTGCTCCCTTACCTCCTGTGGATATGGTTGAAATGAATATGGAATCGCAACAGGGAAGTCGCCGATAGATTTTCGCATGCCAGCTATTTATAGAATTCATTAACGAAACAGGGAGCAATTTTGGCTAATCCCGCACGTTAACAATTTTTATGAAGCAAGCCATTTTAGTTACGGTGGTATTTATTTTTACCACTTCCTTTTCTCCTTTCATAAAAGGTCCAGAGCCCTCAAAGACTTCTTTGAATAAGAATCTGATTCTTGATCTTGTTAATAAAGTAAGGGCTAAAGGTTGCCAGTGTGGCGATACTTATTATTATCCTGCACCTGCATTAAAATGGAATGATCTGCTTGAAAAAGCCGCTTCCAGTCACAGCCTTGATATGGAAAAGAAAAAATATTTCAGCCATAAAGCTCCGGATGGTAGCAGGGCGGGCGAGAGGTTGGATAAAATTGGTTACAAATGGAGTACCTACGGCGAAAATATTGCCAATGGTTATGAGAATGAAGAATCGGTAGTGAAAGGATGGCTTTCCAGCCCGGGCCACTGTAAAAATATCATGAATAAATCCTATAAGGAAATGGGTGCAGGTCGCGCAGGAAATTTATGGACGCAGACTTTTGGTGCCCGCTGAATTCAGTTTGTTTATAAAAATCCGATGGATTCCTGCCATCAAAAGAGCAGGGCTCTAATCATTTAAGCTTTACATTTGCGGGGCATTGGCAATTTTACAATGCCGGTCAGGTAACGACCAATAAAGCAAATGATATGGCTACAGATCAATTTCAATCTCCAGATTATTTTTTAGTTGATGAACTGCTTTCTGATGAACATAAGTTGATAAGGGAAACGGTGCGTAATTATGTAAAGAAGGAAATATCTCCCATAATTGAAGATTACGCACAGCGCGCGGAGTTTCCCCAGCAAATTGTAAAGCAAATGGGCGAACTGGGATGTTTTGGTCCTACTGTTCCGGTTGAATATGGTGGTGGCGGATTGGATTATATCAGCTATGGTTTGATGATGCAGGAACTGGAGAGAGGCGACAGTGGCGTACGATCAACTGCTTCCGTACAGGGTTCACTGGTAATGTTTCCCATTTTTGCTTACGGAAGTGAAGAGCAAAAGAAAAAATATCTTCCCAAACTTGGAAGTGGAGAATGGCTCGGATGTTTTGGATTAACAGAACCCGATCATGGAAGTAATCCTGCCGGCATGCTCACCAACATCAAAGATGCAGGAGATCATGTTATATTGAACGGAAGTAAAATGTGGATCTCCAATGCTCCTTTTTCACAGGTAGCAGTTGTTTGGGCCAGGGATGAACACGGCGATATAAGAGGACTTATAGTTGAAAGGGGAATGGAAGGATTTACAACACCAACCACCCATGGTAAATGGAGCCTTCGTGCCAGCGCCACAGGTGAACTGGTTTTTGATAATGTAAAAGTTCCCAAAGAAAATATCTTTCCAAACGTAAAAGGATTAAAAGGTCCACTGGGATGTTTAACCAAGGCACGATATGGAATTGCCTGGGGAGCCCTGGGAGCAGCAATGGATTGTTATGATACTGCACTTCGTTACAGTAAAGAAAGGATACAGTTCGACAGGCCCATAGGCGGATTTCAGCTCCAGCAAAAAAAACTGGCTGAAATGATCACAGAAATCACTAAAGGCCAATTACTGGTTTGGCGGTTAGGTGTATTAATGAATGAAGGGAGGGCCACACCGCAGCAGGTTTCTATGGCTAAAAGAAATTCCTGTGAAATTGCCACCAATATTGCCCGTGATGCAAGGCAAATGCTGGGAGGCATGGGTATAACCGGGGAATACAGCATAATGCGTCATATGATGAACCTGGAGAGTGTGATCACCTACGAAGGAACGCATGATGTTCATTTGCTGATTACAGGCATGGATGTTACCGGGTTGAATGCTTTTAAATAATTGTCTGCCTGCTGGTAGCTTTAAAAATTACTGGCTATGAAAATATTTCTTATAGGATTCATGGGCTGTGGTAAAACACACTGGGGAAGAGAGCTAAGTAAAAAACTTTCCATACCTTTTTTCGACCTCGATGAAAAAATTTCCGAACATGAAGGATTATCGATCCGGGAAATTTTTGAAAACAAAGGCGAAGAATATTTCCGCATGCTGGAAAAAGAATTATTGTTTCTGCTTGCTGAAAGTCACGACACCTTTGTAATGGCAACGGGTGGCGGTACTCCCTGTTTTTTTAATACTATTGATTATCTCAAAAAGCAAGGCACCGTTGTATGGATAAATTGTTCTGTAGAATGTTTGCTGGAAAGACTGAAGGAAGAAAAAGAAAAAAGGCCGGTGATCAGCAATATTCCGGAACCACAGTTAAAATCATACATCATTAAAAAATTCTCAAACCGGAAAATATTTTACCAGCAGGCACATGTTATTTTAAATGAAGATGATATTAAAATAGAGCAGCTGGTTGACAGCGTTTTTCATTCATAATTATGCAAAAGATATTTTTAATAATGGCCTGTACATTAGGCGGCTTAGGAGTTGCCCTGGGGGCTTTTGGTGCACATGGATTAAAAAAGATAGTGGCACCGGAAACTGTGTCAACCTATCAAACAGGTGTACAATACCAGATGTACCATGTATTTGCGCTGCTGGCCATTGGCCTTCTATCAGAAAAATTTATGGGAAGTTTTATTCATTACGCAGGATTTTTCTTCCTTGCCGGTATTATACTTTTTTCAGGCTCTTTATACCTTGCAGTTTCGCTGGAAGCAATGCAAAAAACAGTTCCCGTTTTTGTACGTTTAATAACGCCTGCCGGCGGTATGTTTTTTATTATTGGCTGGGTGCTGATGCTAATAGGCATCATAAGGAAATAATGTTTATTTTAGGTGAAACAGGCTGTCAGCCTGATTTTCATTTTGCATAATCCTATCTTTGTTTCCATGGCTAACAAGCTTAAAAAATCCAATGTTCCCAAACCTGCAGCCGAAAAAAACGGCAAAGAAAAACCTGCGCCCCCTGTAGCCAATTTTAAAAAAGAAAAAGAAGAAAAAGTTGACCTTAAAAAACTTGCCAGGGATGAACGCACCTGGAAAATTTTGGGAACGCTTTCACTCTTAATTTCTGTTTTCCTCTTTATTGCTTTTGTTTCTTATTTTTTTACCTGGAAGGAAGACCAGGACAAGGTATTGCATAACGACGCCGGTTTTTTGGTTGACAATGAAACCAAAGTTGCCAATCTCCTGGGAAGACTGGGTGCTTACATAAGTCATTTTTTTATATTCCGCGGCTTTGGCGTTGCCTCCATGCTGTTTTGCACATTCTTTTTTGTTGTGGGTACCAACCTTCTGGTTAACAGGCGCGTATTTTCTATCTGGCGCAATCTGAAATATGTAACCATCGGTCTTCTTATTCTTTCTGTTTGCTTTGGATTTTTATTTTCTTCTGCTGCTTTTCCTTTTGGCGGCAGGGTAGGAGATATGATCAGCGACTGGCTTAGCAATTTCCTGGGAACAATAGGCACTGCTGCCTTGCTACTTGTGGTAGCCGGATCTTATTTGATCTGGCAATTCAATCCTTCCTTTAATTTCTCCTCGGCACATGCGCCGGTTGCAATTGAAGAAGAAGATTTAGGAGTAAATGAAGTGGATGTTGAAGATGATAACACAGAACCTGAAATTCTTTCTTCTAAAAATGAAAAAGGAAATATTTTAAAAGGCGATGGAGGGTTGATCATTAATACAGGTGGCGACCTTGAAGAATCAACTCCGTTTGAGATCATTGAAAAAAATGAGGAGGAAAGCAGCTTCGAGGAACAACCGGTTATTAAAGAAGTGAATGAAGACATACTTCACTCGAAGGAAGTTCCGCTTCCTGCCGAAGAAGAAATTATTTCTCCTAAGCCTGTAAAGGAAAGTAGTCCCGATGACCTTGAACTCGAAATAAAAGTTGCCGATAAAAACGAGGAAGAAGGAGAAGAAAAAAACTACAGCGACCTGCCTCCTTACGAACCTACGCTTGATTTAAGAGATTATAAATATCCAAAAGTTGATTTGCTGGAAGCGCATGGAAGTGAAAAAATCGTGCAGGATCCTGCCGAACTGGAAGCCAACAAAAACCAGATCATTACAACACTGAAGAATTACGATATCTCTATACAAAAGATCAGCGCTACTGTGGGGCCTACTGTTACGCTGTATGAAATTGTACCCGCTGCAGGTGTGCGCATCTCCCGGATCAAAAACCTTGAAGATGATATAGCCTTAAGTCTGGCTGCTTTAGGTATCAGGATCATTGCACCCATTCCGGGAAAAGGTACCATAGGAATTGAAGTTCCTAATCATAAAAAAACCGTTGTGAGCATGAAAACCTTGCTTGCATCGGAAAAATTCATCCACAATAATTTCAGTTTGCCCATTGCTGTTGGCAAAAAAATCG
The DNA here is from genome assembly GCA_023429985.1 of Bacteroidota bacterium. Classification (GTDB taxonomy): domain Bacteria; phylum Bacteroidota; class Bacteroidia; order Chitinophagales; family Chitinophagaceae; genus Flavisolibacter. The sequence continues at coordinate 11,146 of JAEZCV010000180.1, forward strand.
ACAACGAAAATTTCATCGTTGACCTGGCATCTATGCCCCACCTGTTAATGGCAGGTGCTACAGGCCAGGGAAAGTCGGTAGGATTAAATGCCATACTGGTCTCACTTCTTTATAAAAAACATCCTTCTCAACTGAAATTTGTTTTAATTGATCCTAAAAAAGTTGAGTTAAGTGTTTACAGGCATATTGAAAAGCATTTCCTTGCCAAACTCCCAGGAGAAGAAGATGCCATTATAACAGACACCAAGAAAGTGATCCATACCCTCAATGCGCTTTGTATTGAAATGGATAACAGGTACGATCTTTTAAAAGAAGCTGGTGCCAGGAATATTAAGGAATACAATGAAAAATTTACAAGGCGCAGGCTGAATCCACAAAAGGGACATCAATATCTTCCTTTCATTGTATTAGTAGTTGATGAATTTGCCGACCTGATTATGACAGCGGGTAAAGAAGTTGAAATGCCTATTGCAAGGCTGGCACAGCTGGCAAGGGCTGTGGGTATTCACCTGATTATTGCCACGCAAAGACCCTCGGTGAATATCATAACCGGTACCATCAAGGCAAACTTCCCGGCACGTATTGCGTTTAAAGTTTCATCCAAGATAGATTCGCGTACCATACTGGATGCCGGCGGGGCAGAACAGTTGATAGGAAAAGGTGATATGTTAATTTCTTACAATGGCGAGATCACACGGCTGCAATGTGCCTTTGTAGATACACCTGAAGTGGAAAAGATCGTTGATTATATTTCTGACCAGCGCGGGTATCCCCAGGCATTTTTATTGCCGGAATATATTGATGAAAAAGACCTGGAAGGAAGGGATTTTGATGCAGCTGACAGGGATCCCCTGTTTGAAGATGCTGCAAAACTGATTGTTCAAAACCAGATGGGCTCTACTTCACTGATCCAGAGGCGAATGAAGTTAGGTTATAACCGGGCGGGCCGATTGATGGACCAACTTGAAGCCGCCGGAGTGGTAGGACCTAACCAGGGTAGTAAGGCCCGGGAAGTGCTCATTAAAACAGAGGCGGAACTGTTGGAATACCTCGAGTCCCTAAGCTAGTGTTAAGAAGCATTTCTTTTGCATTTAACGGTACACTGCTTGCGTCCTACTTGGCGTTAAGGGGTTATCTTTACCCCGATTTTTAACTGAAATCCTTTAGAATGAAAACATTATTTACACTGATCGGTTTTTTAATGATCGTTGGCTCGGTTAACGCTCAGGGAAAGAACCCTACTAAAAACGATCCTGCTGCAAAAAAAGTAATGGATGCTGTTAGCGCAAAGTTCAAAACTTTTAAAGCTCCCCAGGCTTCCTTTACTTATAAAGTTGAAAATGCACAGGGAAAAGTGCTTTCCTCCAAAAAAGGTATGGTTACCATGAAGGGCAATAAGTACAAAGTTACTATGGACGGCCTTGAAATATTTTCCGATGGCAAGGTTACATGGAATTACGACAGATCTTCAAACGAAGTAACGGTTGATAATGTTAACACATCTTCTTCTGCCATGACACCGCAGAAAATGTTTACCAATTTTTATGATAAAGACTTTTATTATAAAATGAACGGTGAGAAAAAAATTGGCGGTAAAACCATACAGGAAGTTGAACTGACACCAATTGATAAAAACCGTCCTTACCACAAAGTATACATACAGATTGATAAAGCTACCAAGACCATTTACAGCGCGAAGTTTTTAGAAAAAACTGGTGGTCGCTACAGTTACACGATTAATTCCATAAAGCAGAATGCAGCTGTAAGCGATACCTACTTTACTTTCGATAAGTCGAAGTATCCGGGTGTTGAAGTAGTGGATCTCCGCTAATAATATTACCTGTGAAAAACCAGAATCCTCCTCTCCAGGAGGATTTTTGTTATGCAGAACCTGCTTTAACTGGCATGGTTTAGGATTTCCTTTTGAAAAGGAATGTTATGAGGCGTGTGAATTTACTAATTGGAATCTTGTTTACTATATCCCTATTCAGTTGTACAAAAGATGCCGAGCTTGTTGCATCTTCTTTTTCTCAGCAAGGAGGAAACGCTGCTTCTCAGTCAGGAGCTGTTGCTACCAACTGGGAGCATATAATTAACTGGAATATTTCCGACAGCAGTGACTTTGCAATATACCAGCATCAGACTGCATTCACAGGCGTTTCGGGAGAAATATTAGCTTCAGGTGCTGTAATGATCTTTGCCAAAGGTATAAGGCTTGACGATGGAAGAATTCTCGATAAACCTCAAAAGCTTCCTTATGCAGTCTATCCCTCCCCGGGAAGGCCAGCCTACCACGAATATTATTATTATTCAGTACAACCGGGAAGTGTGCATTATAAATTCAGATCCAATAAACATAATTATGTTCCCGGAGCCGACGCAGAACCTCCGGCTTCACTTCAGTTCAGAGCCGTAATTATCCCCGGTGAATTTTTACAGCGTATGGGTTATACCCCTCATTCTGTTTTAACGCTTAGCTACGAACAACTGGTAAGCTTAACAGGCATCGCACCCTGATCTTCCTTAGTTACATTTGCATATGCCAAAAATTCTGGTTACCGGTGCAAATGGCTTTGTAGGCCATAACCTGGTAAACATGCTGACAGATAAGAACTTTCCGGTGGTTGCAACTGGTAAAGGCGCCATGCGCAATGGTGATAAAAAATGGAACTATCATCAGCTTGATTTTACAAATGAAACATCCGTAAAAAAATTGTTTGCTGAGGTTCAGCCTACAATCATCATTCATTGTGGTGCTGTTTCTAAGCCGGATGAGTGTGAACAAAACAGGGACCTCGCTTTCAACATAAATGTTGAAGGCACAAATCATTTATTAAAATATGCTGAAGAACATCGATCTTTTTTTATTTTTCTTTCAACCGATTTTGTTTTTGATGGAAGTAAAGGAATGTATAAAGAAGACGATGAAAGAGCCGCTGTAAATTATTATGGGCAGACCAAGATATTAGCCGAAAACAAGGTAATGAATTACTCTTTTAACTGGTGCATTGTCAGAACGGTTTTAGTTTATGGGAAGCCCTTTCCCGGCAGAAGCAATTTATTAACCATGGTTTCAGAAGCACTGAAGCAAAATAAACCCTTAAAGATCTTTGGCGACCAACTGCGAACGCCAACCTATGTGGAAGATCTTTGCAAAGGAATTATTGCTATAGTAGAAAACCAAAAAACAGGAATATTCCACCTCTCGGGAAAAGATAAAAGAACACCTTTCCAGGTGGCGGTTGAAACAGCTAAATATCTTGGTTTAAATGAAGCGTTAATTAGGGAAGTGGAAGAAAAAGATTTTGATCAGCCCGCACGCAGGCCCCTTATCACGGGATTTGATATTTCAAAAGCTGAAAAAGAACTGGGATATGGTCCTTTAAGCTTCGCAGAGGGACTAAAAAAAACCTTTGAATAATTCAAAGGCTTTTCGGTTACTAATATTTTAATATTTATTCTCTTATGAAATCTTTTTCGCCTGCAGTGATTGCGATGGCAAGATTGTTTTCCTGGGGAGGAATGGGGCAGTTATACATGTCATCCACATAGGCACAATAGGGATTGTAAGCTTTATTAAAATCGATCATTACAGTTCCTTCAGAAATGTCTTCCATTTTAAGATCTATATACCTTCCGGTTACATAAGTTCCGTTTCCATTGCTTGCATCGGTAAAAGGAAGAAAAAGATAACTGCTGTAATTTGTATTGAGCAGGTCCTGCGACTGGTAAATATTCAATTTGTGAACAGCGCCTTCAAGGTTAAAACTAATGACGCCATAAACCCTGTATACTTTGTTTTTTGAACCTGTTGTTTGAAATGAAATCCATGGCGCATTTTCAGTTTTTTCAAAAGAAGCCGGTACGCGGAATTCAGGTTTAACCGGGAAAAACTGGAGGTTGGCCACACTGGTTCCTTTTACCACTTCATGCGTTTTAATATAGTTGCTGCGATACTTCCTGAGCGAGTCGGTATAACCCTGCGCACCAACTGCCGATGCCACCAGTAAAAAGCAAAGAAAAAGAATAGATTTCATACACTAAATTTAACTCATCATCAGCACATTTACGCTGCGCTGTAAAATATTAAAAGCTATTTCAGCCATCAGGTTTTCCTTATCTAAAGTAGGATTTACTTCGGTGATCTCGAAACAACATATCTTACGGTTCTGCATAAACTTGCTAATAAGATCTTCCGCTTCCCTTTCCTTCAATCCATTATTCACCGGTGTACCTGTTCCTTTGCTGATAGAAGAATCCAGGCTGTCCACATCAAAAGAAATATAAATATCCGTACAGTCGCTCAGGTACCGAAGTACCGACCGCACCACATTTTCCGGCCCTTTGCTTCTTACTTCTTTGGTAGAGATTACCTTGATACCATATTTTTCTATCAGAAATTTTTCTTCCTTTTCAAAATCGCGTAGCGATATGAATACAATATCCTCAGGTAAAACTTTGGGAGCGATCTTTCCAAAATTCTTCAGGTAATTCCACTGCTTGGTAGTTTCTGCATCAAGCTCATGCACCGCACTTTCTTTATTGTCCTCGTTAATAGCAGTAGCCAGTGGCATGCCGTGCATATTTCCTGAAGGCGTTGTATAGGGTGTGTGCATATCGGCATGGGCGTCGATCCAGATAACACCCAGTTTGCTTTTGGGTTTAGCCATTTTTATACCGGCAATAGTAGCGCCGGCAATGGAATGATCGCCGCTTATAACCACGGGAAAGAAGTTGGACTTCAAGGAATCCATAACTGCCTTGCTAACTTTTTCGTACATGGCAACAATTCCCTTGATCCTTTTGGCATAAGGTGATTCAATGGGTTCGTACAGAATTTTATTTTCTACCGGAACTTTTTCCGAGGGGAAGTGAATAAAAAAATTACTCATAAAATCCAGGGCAGCTATCTTGATAGCTTCAACTCCCAGGCTGGCTCCACGGGTTCCCGCCCCAATTTCCGAGGCAACTTCTATCAATTTAATATTCTTCATAAAGCAGGCTTTAGCCGGTCGAGGTCCCCGAAATTAGGGTATGAAGGGTGGAAGTCAAAATCCAGGGCTGCTTTCATTCCGCAAATCAGTTATAAATAACAAGGCCTTTACATGTGTAAAGGCCCTGAAAATTAAATATATGGCTTTATTCGTGCGCCGCAAGTACAGGCACCGAACTTTCCATTACCAGTTTTTTGGTATTGTTTCCTTTTATCAGGTTATTAATGAAAGAATGTTTACGAGGGAAGGTCAGCACCAGGTCTATATTTTTATCATCAATAAATTGCCTCAGCGTCTGGTGGAAATCATAAGTAGTAATAAAGTAAAACTCCGGATGAAACTCTGTGAACATCTGTTGCATCCTGCTCCTTTGTTCCAGGTATTCTTCACTCAGAGAAACATAAATCTCGCTGTTGATGTTTACAATATGCAGGTTAGGACGGAAAAGTGAAAGAATGCGTTTCACCGGAACGAGCGGTATTGAGTTGGCTACATCTTTAAAATCCGATGCCAGCGCTACGTTTTTGATCTCGTTATATTTTGCATCGGGAGGAATTACCAGCACCGGGCAAAGGTTCTTTTCAATCATTCTCAAAGAATTGGAACTGGAAATAACCTGTTCAAACCTGTTCTTTTCATTGATCGACATAATGAGCAATTCCACATCCAGGTGCCTGATCTTTCTTTCCAGGGTTTCAATAAATTCATCAGATTCTTCCAGCAATAATTCAATTTTTACCGGTCCGGCTTCTTTCATGATCTCCCGGAACTGTTCAAGGGAAGCTTTGGCATTTGCTGCATCTTTTGATTTTTCATAAGCATGAAAAAGATAAATCGTGGTGTCGTAATGGCCTATCAGCATTTTGGCTGCAAACTGGGCAGCGTTTAGTGAAATCTGCGAAAAGTCAACTGGCACAATGATATTCATATTCGAAAAAGGTTTATTAAGCTGCAAAAATTAAGAAAAAACTTTTAGTTCTGTGAAATCTTTCATCTTCGCCAGGAATAAGTTTTTTTTTCACCGTGTTTCTGTGAAAAAAATGGGTATAATAACAACCTGCGGCAAATCCGGGGATAGCATAAATCCTAAGCATTCAGTTATATTTGCCGCTATTAAAACCGTGAACAAGTGCGACTAAAATCTTTGGAAATCAAGGGTTTCAAAAGTTTTGCTGACAAAACCCTCGTCAGATTTGATGAAAACATCACAGGGATTGTGGGGCCTAACGGCTGCGGCAAAAGCAATATCGTGGATTCTATACGCTGGGTAATTGGCGAGCAGAAAATTTCGCACCTGAGGTCCGAAAACCTGGAAAGCCTGGTTTTTAACGGCTCTAAAACCCGCAGTGCCTCCGGACTTGCTGAAGTAAGTCTCACTTTTGAAAACACTAAGAACCTCCTGCCTACAGAATTCAACACCATCACCATCACCCGCAAATTCTATAAGAATGGCGAAAGTGAATACAGGTTGAATGATGTACAGTGCCGCCTCAAGGATATCCAGAACCTCTTTATGGATACCGGCGTGTCAACCGACAGTTATGCCATTATAGAACTGGGCATGGTGGATGACCTTATTAAGGATAAGGATAACAGCCGAAGAAGAATGCTGGAGCAGGCTGCAGGCATCAGCATTTATAAAACACGAAAGAAAGAAGCCAAACAAAAACTTGATGCTACGGAGCAGGACCTGGCCAGGATCGAAGATCTTTTATTCGAGATCAACAACCAGTTAAAAACACTGGAAAACCAGGCTAAGAAAGCGCAGAAATATTACGAGATCAAAAAGGATTATCGTGAAATTTCAGTTGAACTGGCAAAGGCGGCCCTGGAAGGGTTCAATCTTAGTTTCCGCTCGCTGAATGAACAGCAGGAAAACCTTACCGACAAAAAAATTGCATTTGAAGCAGAACTTGGAGGCGAAGAAGCTGCCCTTGAACAGGAGCGTGTGGCTTTTATTGAAAAAGAAAAGCAGTTACACGATCTGCAACATGGGTTTAATGAACTGGTTCAAACGGTTCGCACCAGGGAAAATGAAAAGAATCTTGCTTCGCAGCGACTTGAATATTTAAAAGAACGCGAGGCAAGCTTAACCGAGTTCCTGGGAAAAGCCGAAGGCCAGATAAAAGGAATTGAAGAAAGCATTCAGTTTACACAACAGCAGATACAGGAAGAAGATCAGACACTTGGTAATTTGGGTGGCCAGCTGGAAGAAATGAGATCACAGGTTGATGCAAAAAGAAATGTGCTGGATGAGAACAGGGACAAAGTAAATGAACTCAGGGGATCTTACCAGCAGGTGCAGCGCAGCCAGTTTGAAGCAGAAAAAAAAGTGGCAGTAGCCGATACTTCCATTCAAAACATTCAGCGTACCATTTTTCAACTTGAAGAAGAAAAAGCTGCCAGGCAGGAACAAATTCAACAACTTGAAGTTGAAAAGAACGAAAAACAAAAGTTGCTGGAAACCAGGCAAACCGACCTTGAACAATTACAGCAGCATCATAACAATACAAAAGAACAGATACTACAAACACAGTCTGTTCTGGAAGGCTTAAGAAATAATCTTGCAGAAGAAAGCCGTAAGCTTGATTCTAGAAAGAACGAGCATGATCTTTTAAAAAGCCTGATCGATTCCATGGAAGGCTATCCCGAGAGTGTGAAGTTTCTTCATAACAATACCGGCTGGAATCATAAAGCTCCCATTCTGTCCGACATCATTTATGTAAAGGAAGAATACCGCGCTGCAGTTGAAAATGTTTTAGAGCCTTACCTGAATTATTACGTGGTAAACAATCTTGAAGAAGGTTTGCAGGCTGTGCATTTATTAGACCAGAACAAGAAAGGAAAAGCAAATTTCTTTTTACTTGATAAAGTTGCCGCTTCAACCATTTTAACGCCCGACCACAAGCCTTCCGGAACCATTCCTGCGCTTGATGTGATTGAGGTGGATGAACAACACCGCAAACTTGCCGAACAATTACTGGGTTCTGTTTTTATTGCTGATGATGAGTCGGCGCTGGAAAACAGCAATGGCTTTGTTATACTGGAAAAACATGGCAAATATTTAAAAGGCAGTTATACATTAACAGGTGGAAGTGTTGGTTTGTTTGAAGGAAAGAAAATAGGAAGAGCAAAGAACCTTGAAAAATTACATGAACAGATCATTCATCAGCAATCAATAGTTGATGGATTAACGGCTGAAATTCAATCCAGGCATAATGAAGTAATTGCCTTCAATGCCGATTTGAAAGAAAATATCATTCGGGCTACCGAGCAGGAAATTCAGCAACTTAATAACCAGTTGTATGGATTGCAGAATAAATTGGAGAACCTTGTTCATTCACAGTCAACAGCACAAAACAGGCTGGAAGAATTGCAGGAACAACTCGATCAAACACATGCTTCAGTTGATACAGTAAGAAATGATCTGAATGAATTGAATCTCTCGCTCGAAAATTATGCAGAGCAATTACAGATGGCTGAAAATGCTTTCAGGAATATTGAGGTGGAGTACAACGAGATCAATACGCAATATAATAATCTGAACTTACAGGTAACCAGGGAGCAAAGTAAGATCGCTGCATTGAAACAGGAATTGCAATTCAAAACCAACCAGGTAAATGACCTTACCACCCAGGTGGAATTGAATACTGTTCAGTTAAAGGAAACTAAGGAGAATATCAGTGTATCTGCCGAAGGTTTACAGCAGATGGAAGAAGGCTTGGTTGAAATGCTCAGAAGAAAAGATGAAGAAGAAAAAATACTGAACGAAGCCGACCAAACCTATTATAACATTCGCAGCAAGTTAAGTGCAAAGGAAAGTGAGCTGCGATTAAAAGTGAAAGAAAAAGAGCAGGTAGAACATTTGCTTTCTGAAATTAAGGACAAGTTATCGGATGTAAAACTGCAATTGGCCGGAATGAAGGAAAGGCTGAATGTTGAATTCAGGATACAACTCGAAGATGTACTGGATGAACCGCGTAATTCTGAAACGCCTGTTGAAGAATTGCAGGAGAAAGCAGACAGGATGAAGAAAAGGCTGGAAAATCTTGGTGAGGTTAACCCAACTGCAATAGAAGCTTTTGAAGAAATGAGAAAGCGATACGAATTTATTGTGGAACAAAAAGATGACCTGGTAAATGCCAAGCAAAGTTTGTTGCAAACCATTGCTGAAGTGGAAACAACTGCCAACCAGAAATTCCTCGACACATTTAACCAGGTGAGAGAGAACTTCAGGCATGTATTTAAAACCTTGTTTACAGAAGATGATCAATGTGATCTGATCCTGGAAAATCCGGATAATCTTGCCGAAACAGGTATTGATATCATGGCCAAACCAAAAGGAAAACGCCCCAGCAGCATAGGCCAGTTAAGTGGTGGTGAAAGAACGCTTACCGCAACGGCATTGTTGTTTGCCATTTACCTGATTAAGCCTGCACCTTTCTGTATTTTAGATGAGGTGGATGCACCACTGGATGATGCTAATGTTGGAAAGTTCACCAATATGATCAGGGAATTCAGTAATAACTCGCAGTTTATTATTGTAACGCATAATAAAACCACCATGAGTGCAGTAGATGTTATTTATGGCGTTACTATGCAGGAGCCGGGCGTAAGTAAACTGGTACCTGTGGATTTCAGAAGCCTTAATTAATCGCATTAACGAATATTATACGACCCGCTTTGGCGGGTCTTTTTTTTGAGAGAAGTTGGTAAAAAACTTTTCATGCGATTATGATAAGAACCGTTTTGCTTTTAACAGCCTCCAACATTTTTATGACCTTTGCCTGGTACTATCATTTAAAACATACAGGCTGGCCTTTGTGGAAAGCAATTACCATTAGCTGGGTGATTGCACTATTTGAATATTGCCTGATGGTGCCCGCCAACAGGATCGGCTACCAGTCGGGGTTTTCGGCCTTCCAGCTTAAAATGGCGCAGGAGGTGATCACCCTTGTTGTTTTTAGTGTATTTGCTGTATTTGTTTTAAAGGAAAGCTTCCAGCTAAAATACCTGCTCAGTTTCATCTTTCTTTTGGCAGCAGTTTATTTTATGTTTAAAAACTAGGGAAGTTTTGTTAAAACAAACCTTTAAACAGCGCTGATCTCTATGATTTTTGGGAGGATGAATTAATTTTATACGATAAGCATTAGTATGAGAAAAGTATTCATTCTATTCATTTCCGTTTTGTTTGCCAACATTATCAATGCGCAGGAAAAGCCGGAAGGTTTGTTTATTAATTCTAAGGCTGCCGACTTTAAAGCTGTGGATCAGAACGGGAAAGAAGTGAATATTAAAGACCTGCGAAAAAAAGGTCCTGTTGTAATTATGTTTTACCGCGGCTACTGGTGCCCGTTCTGCAGCAAAGCTTTGAAAAGATTCCAGGATTCTCTTAGCTATATAACCGATAAAGGAGCAACTGTAATTGCTGTAACTCCCGAAACCCAAACTTTTGTTGATTCCACCATTGCAAAAACAGGTGCTTCGTATTCCATCATCAGCGACAAGGATATGGAAATTTCAAAGAAATATGCAGTGGTGTACAAGGTGGATCCAAAAATAGTGGGCAGGTATAAAAATGCAGACATTGACCTGTTAAAACAAAATGATCAAAAAGAAGCCGCCCTTCCGGTGCCTGCTGTATATATCATTAACCGCGACGGCACCATCAGCTATCGTTTCTTTAATGAAGATTATAAAAAGCGCCCTTCAGTTGCTGAAATAGCAGAAGCCGTCACCAAAATTCTCTAAACCTGCCTGACGGCAGGCACTAAACAACTAAACGACTAAACAACTAAACCTCTAACTCCTAACCCCTCTCCGCCTTCCTCTTATTCAGGTACCTGTCAAACAGGAACAATCCTAACACCACGTTAATCATTAAAAAGATATTGACGAACTGGTTGTTGAAGATGGCTGAATAATCAACCTTATTTACATCAATACCTAAAGGATTTTTTATGTCCTCGGAAGTTTGCCAGTTCACCTGCGAAACAGCATAAACCAGGAAGCCAACAATAAGTGTAATAAAGAAGGCGCCAATACCATAAATGATTTTTGAATTGATATAATTTTTAGCTGCCGGCGCTATATGAAGTTTTGCTATTTCTTCCATTACATTTTTTGTAAAACGCATGGAGGGCTGCTCCAGTTCTGTTAGGCCAATTGACTTGTGAACCTCGAGTAATTGATGATAAAGCAGCTTCCATTCACTGTTTTCAGCAATCAGTTGTTCAACTTCAGAGCGTTGTTTATCATCTGAAATACCATCAATATATTCCCACAGCTTCACTTCCATTTCATTATTTTCAAACTGGTAATTTTCCATGTTTTTCCAATTAATGGTTTATAGGTCTTTAACATCATGCGCAAAATATTGCTGCATTTTTTCTTTTAGTCTTCCCCGTGCACGGTGTAATTTCACCTTTACTGCATTGGGTTCTTTTCCTAATATCTTCGCTATTTCTTCCAGCGTTTGTTCACCTTTATAGAACAATGTAATTACCTGGGCATCGTCGGGGCTTAGCATTTTAATAGCTTCATTCACCATATTAACCCTGCTTTTTTGCTCTACCTGGTTGGCTGGAATGCCGCCATCCTGACGGTCGGCCACGTCAAAAACCTTTTCATTATCCAGCGAATGCACATCCAGCTTTTTCTTTCTCAAAAAGGTGATGCAGGTAGTGGTTGTGACAGTATAAAGCCAGGTGCTGAACTTTGAGTCGCCTTTGAAAGAGGACAAAGCCCTGTAAGCTTTTATAAATACATCCTGTGAAACTTCTTCTGCATCTTCCCTGGATTTTATATACCGTAACACAATGGTAAATACAAAGTTCTGGTAACGGTTTACCAGGGTTGCATAAGAGTTATAATCTCCCTGCAAAACCTGGCTGATAACATCCATATCAGCAGTTTCATTGTGCATTAGAATACTTAGACCAGTAGAAAGGCAGGTTGGTTACAGTGCAAATTAATATTTGAACCTGATAAGAAGAAGGGGAAGGAAAAGGGAAGGGCTTTGTTTCATTTTGGCAGGAGCAGAAAAAATTATTTTAAAATAATTGTAACCTGTTTCAATAAGCCCTAGTCAGATATGTTGAATCCCGCGAGGAAGCTTAAAAACAATAATTTTAAACAGTATAAAACAACGACTATGAATTTTTTAGTTCCAATAATGATCTGCCTGGGTGCTTTCGCCATGATTTTTGGGATCACTTACCTGAGATCCAGGGAAAACCTGGCTATGATAGAAAAAAACATGAACCCGAAGGAATTTGCAAACAGGCCGGCGCCTTTCCGCAGCCTTAAACTGGGTCTTCTTTTGCTGGGTGCAGGAATTGGCCTGCTGGCAGCATATATCATCGACATCAATTTATCGAGAAGGCATGATGCAGCCCCTATTTATTTTTCATTGCTGGCTATTGGCGGCGGCCTGGGACTTATAAGTTCCTATGCCGTAGAAAAGAAAGAATGGCTGAATAATAAATAATACTTATCAAAAAAAATGGCCCGTTAAAGGCCATTTTTTTTATTGAGAAAGAACTTCTTTTGCTTTTAAAACAACAGGATCTACCTGGTTGTAAACTTCATAAAATCCCTGGGTTCTCCATTTTAACCTGGCCATATAAGCTCTCATTCTTTCCTGGATATTCTTTTTATCTCTTTCAGGAATGCGATCGAGGAAAATGCTGTCTTTTTTAGCATATTCTACCAGCTGGTTCCAGGGTTCCGACATGTTGGTAAAGTTCTTTGCCATTTCTGACGGCGTTTTAAACCGGTCGAATTTTGAAGGATTGTTTATATAATAATTGTAGATAAAATTATTGAAGCGGCCTTCTAAATAAAGTCTGGTTACACTTCTTGTATATAAGCTTGTATCAATGGGAACAAAAACATCAGGCATTATTCCACCACCTCCGTACACAGTTCTGCCTCCTTCGGTTTTGTAGCTAAGGTCATTGTTAAAATGAATGCTGTCGGCCGTGAGCATTTCGCCATTTGAATAGCGCTTATTCAAATCCTCCATGTAAATTTTCTTGCCTTTGTCATAGGGTCTTTGAATACTTCTTCCGGAGGGGGTGAAATAGCGCGCAACTGTAAGCCTGACAGCAGAACCATCGCTTAATGGATATTGTTCCTGCACCAGTCCTTTACCAAACGACCTTCTTCCAATAATGGTTCCGCGGTCCCAGTCCTGTATAGCACCTGCCACAATTTCGCTGGCGCTGGCCGATAATTCATCTACCAGTATAGCCAGTTTTCCCTGTTCAAAAATCCCTTCTTTTTCAGCGCGGTAATCTATTCTTCTTGTATTCGTGCCCTCGGTGTATACGATAAGTTTATCATCATTTAAAAATTCATCGGCAATATTTACTGCCTGGTTAATATAACCGCCACCATTGCCTCTTAAATCCAGTATCAGCCGGTTCATACCCTTAGCCTGCAATTCCTCCATGGCCTTCATAAACTCTCCGTATGTGGTTTCTGAAAATTTACTGAGTTTGATAAAACCAAGTCCGGGCTCAATCATATACGAAGCATCCAAAGAGGGCAAAGGAATGCGGCCACGCACCACCTCAATCACTTGCGGTTTATTATTCCTGACTATTGTCAGGCTTACCTTTGTTCCACTTTTTCCAATGATCATTTTCCTGATGCTGGCACTGGGTAGTATCTTGCTTACAATGGAAGAGTCGTTCACATTTACAATCTTATCGCCGATCTTTAAACCTGCACGGTCACTGGGGCCGTCGGGAATTACATATATCACGTGAACTGTATCTTCAAAAATATTGAATTCAACACCTATGCCTTCAAAGTTTCCTTCCAGGTCGGCATTCATATCTGTTAAGTTAGAAGCCGGAATATAAACCGAATGGGGGTCGAGATGCGTCATTACATCATTCAACGCATCATTCTGTAAAGAATCCATTCTCACCTTGTCCACATAGCGGTCGCGGATAATATCCAAAGCTTCCTGTATGGAAGTTTTATTTTCCCTTTTAAAAAAACTGTCCCTGCTGCCGGTTTGTTGATGCAGTTTAAAACCGAAGAACATTCCTGCAATCATTACCAGGGAGAAAATCAAAGGAAGCCAGACCTGTAATTTTTTATTCCTCATCGTATCCTTTACTTTGTAAATTGTTGCAAAATAGCAGTTTTGGAAGAATGAATGAACTTCCTAACTGATTTCAACAATACTTTATATCATGGGAGTGAGATTAATAGCCGACAGCGGGGCCACAAAAGCAGAATGGTGTTTGATTAACAAAGGCAAAAAGAAAGCCATTTTTACGCAGGGGATAAGTCCTTATTTTTTAAATACTGAACAAATTCAGGACCTTCTTCAAAATGAGCTTGCCGGGCAACTGAAGATGCAGGTTGATGAAATTTATTATTATGGTACAGGATGTGCCAATCCGGTAAATGCAAAAAGTGTAAAAAAGGCTTTGAAAACGGTTTTTCCCAATGCCTTTATTGAGGTTAATACAGACCTGATGGCTGCTGCAAGATCGGTTTGCCAGCACGAAAAAGGAATAGCCTGTATTCTTGGAACAGGATCAAACAGTTGCTATTATAATGGCAAAAAGATTGTAAAGAATAGTCCCGGTATTGGTTATGTTCTGGGCGATGAAGGCAGTGGAGCCTACCTGGGCAAAAAAGTGATCCAGTATTTTTTATATAATACTTTCGATGAAGATCTGAGGGCAAGGTTTGATGCCAGATTTGTTACTACGCCGGTAGAAATCCTGGATAACGTTTATAAAAAACCACTTCCCAACAGGTATCTTGCCAGCTTTGCCATGTTCCTTGCCGAGAACCGTGGTCATTACATGATAGAAAATATTATTGAAGATGGTTTGAATGATTTCTTCTTCCAGCATCTTTGCAAATACAGTGAAGTATGGAAGTATCCTGTAAGTTTTGTAGGAAGCGTGGCCAATGGATTCAGTGATGTGATACTGCAGCTTTGCCAGTCCTATGAGTTTGAACCAGGCATCATATTAAAAAACCCTATGGAGGGACTTGTAAAATATCATGGTAACTAATTTTAATAAATTAATATTAATATTGAACCAGCCTGCCCGCAGACAGGTTCACCATTCACCACCCGCCTGCCGGCAGGCAGGTTCACTATTCACTATTCACTATTTCACCACTAATTTCTTTCTGTGAACAAATTTGAAAAAATAACGGAGCAGCCCAGTAAGTACAGGCATCTGGAAAAAATGACGATCAGCGAAATCCTGAGCAATATTAATAATGAAGACAAAACGGTTCCACATGCCGTTGAAAGAGCCATTCCACAGATAAAAAGACTGGTGGATGCTATAGCCGACAAAATGTTGGCAGGAGGAAGGCTATTCTATATTGGTGCCGGCACAAGCGGGAGACTGGCTGTTGTAGATGCCAGTGAATGCCCGCCAACCTATGGCGTTCCTTATGGTTTGGTAATTGCCATTATTGCTGGTGGGGAAGATGCCATTACCAAAGCAATTGAAAATGCTGAAGATGATTCGATGCAGGGTTGGACAGATATTAAACAGCGTGATGTTACCACTAAAGATGTAGTGGTGGGCATTGCTGCCAGTGGAACAACCCCTTATGTTATTGGTGCATTGAAAGAATGTCAGAAAAGGGGAATAACCACCGGCTGTATAACAAATAATCCGGGTTCACCTTTAACAGATGTGGCCGACTTTCCTATAGAAGTGGAAGTGGGGCCAGAATTTGTTACCGGCAGTACGCGTATGAAAAGCGGAACTTCCCAAAAACTCATCCTTAATATGATATCCACTACCGTAATGATACAATTGGGAAGGGTAGAAGATAATAAAATGGTGAATATGCAGCTCACCAATGAAAAACTTATTGATCGTGGCACGAAAATGATAATGGATAAACTGGAGCTGCAGGATTATGAAGCTGCAAAAGAATTGTTATTGAAATATGGCAGCGTTAAAAAAGCTGTAGATAATTTTAAACTGAGAGAGTAGTGCACGATATTGAACCATTTTATAACTGGAGACATATTTATGTTAGTGAAGAAGATCAGCGGTCTCCTTTTTTTCAGCGTGAATACTCCGAATTTGAATTTACACAAACTGTTTACAATTTTTACATTCACCCGCAATGGGATGAATTTGGAAGCCGTACACTTTATCTTAAAGTGCTGCAGGCCGACTACGACGAAAGATATGCAGTGATTGAACTGATTGGTGAATGGAATGATGCCATAGAAAACGACATCATGACTTTCAAACGCGATGTGATTGATAAGTTTGAATTTGAAGGCATACATAAATTCATTCTTATTGCCGAAAATGTGCTGAACTTTCATAGTGGGGATAAGGATTATTATGAAGAATGGTACGAAGAAGTTTCAGACGATAATGGCTGGATCGTTTGTATTAATATGCCTGAATCCTCTCAATACGATTTTAAAAAAGCCAGGCTTAATTATTTTGTTGAATTGATGGAGCTGTCTAACTGGCGCATCTACAAGCCTTTTCACTTATTTAAAAAAATTGATGAAGAACTGAACCGGCGGCTGCCACTGTAGCGGGTTGTGAAAATATTGTCAGAATATTGTAATCTGGGCTTACCTTTGCGCATAAATTTTTCAACCTCTTTCTGATTGTTTATGAAATGGTCCCAATTCTTTACTTCCGCGGTTGGTAGAAAAATAGTGATGGCGCTGACGGGTTTATTTCTCATTTCCTTCCTGCTGGTTCACGTTGGCCTGAACGCCTGTATTTTTTACGACCTGGATATTTTCGATCCTAATGATAATGGCTCCATGTTTAACAGGGCTGCCCATTTCATGGGAGCCTCCCTGGTAATAAGAATCATGGAAATTGGTTTGTTTGCCGGTATCATATTGCATATCATCCAGGGCTATATGGTGGAAGCAAAGAACCGCAGCCGCAGAGGAAAAGCTTATAAAGTTGAACTGGGAAACAGGGGAAGCAAATGGTATAGCCGCAGCATGGCTTTACTGGGTACGTTAATATTATTATTCCTGATCATGCACGTTTCACATTTCTGGGTGCCTTCAAGAGTTACACACGATATGGAGCCGGTAACTTATGGGTTTACAGAAACGCATAACCTGTTTTTAAGAATGTATGAAGTGTTCCAGGAACCTTTGATTGTAATTCTTTATCTGGTGGGTGTAATATCACTCGCTTTTCATCTGTTCCATGGTTTTCATAGTGCATTCCGCTCGCTGGGTGTTCACAACCGTAAATATCTTGCTATGCTGAAAACATTGGGCTACGGATATACAATCATTGTTTGCCTGCTGTTTGCATTGATGCCAATCAGCATGTATTTTAAATGGGTAAGTCCTTACTAAGGGACGATTGATCTTTGACCATTAGAATTCCAACTGCTGAACGGAGCGTCGCAACAGGCGATGATCAGGGCAGCAAAAGATGATAAATAAAATTGCCGGAAATGATTCAAAATCTTTCCGGACATCCAAAAAATCAGAAATTCGAATTATGCTTGATGCAAAAATTCCTGCAGGTCCGCTGGATAAAAAATGGGTAGATTATAAGGGGCATGTAAAGCTGGTGAACCCTGCCAATAAAAGAAAACTCGAGATCATTGTTATTGGAACTGGTCTTGCCGGTGCAGCAGCGGCATCAACCCTTGGCGAACTGGGTTATAAAGTAAAAGCATTCTGCTTCCAGGATTCTCCCCGCCGCGCACACTCTATTGCTGCACAGGGTGGTATTAATGCTGCCAAGAATTACCAGAACGACGGCGACTCTGTTTACCGTTTATTTTACGATACTATTAAAGGCGGCGACTACCGTGCACGCGAAGCCAATGTACACAGGCTTTCGGAAGTGAGTGCCAATATTATTGACCAGTGTGTGGCGCAAGGCGTTCCATTTGCAAGAGAATATGGCGGGTTATTAAGCAACCGTTCTTTCGGAGGAACACAGGTACAAAGAACTTTTTATGCTGCAGGTCAAACAGGCCAGCAATTATTGATAGGTGCTTACCAGTCATTGGAAAGACAGATCGCATTGGGAAACGTACAGCAGTATTCCCGCCATGAAATGCTGGAAATTGTAATGGTGGACGGGAAGGCACGTGGCATTATTGCACGCAACCTGGTAACCGGTGAACTGGAAAGACATTTCGGTCATGCGGTACTGTTATGCAGTGGTGGTTATGGCAACGTGTTCTATTTAAGTACCAATGCTATGGGCAGTAATACAACTGCTATCTGGAAAGCACATCGCAAAGGTGCTTTGTTTGGTAATCCCTGCTTCACACAAATACATCCCACATGTATACCTGTTTCCGGCGATCACCAGTCGAAGCTTACACTGATGTCGGAATCGTTAAGGAATGATGGAAGGATCTGGGTTCCAAAAGCAAAAGGCGACAATAGAAAACCCAATGAAATTCCGGAAGAAGAAAGAGATTATTACCTGGAAAGAAGATATCCTGCATTTGGAAACCTAGTTCCCAGGGATGTGGCTTCAAGAGCAGCAAAAGAAAGATGTGATGCAGGGCATGGAGTGGGAACTTCCAGGCAGGCCGTTTACCTGGATTACGCTGCAGCCATACAACGCTATGGAGGAATAGAAGCAAACAAAAGAAATTTAACTAATGCCGATGCGGCTACCATAACTGCTTTAGGTAAGGAAGTGGTAAAAGAAAAATATGGCAATCTTTTCGATATGTATGAAAAGATCACCGGCGAAAATCCTTACGAAGTTCCCATGCGCATTTAACCTGCCGTGCATTATACCATGGGAGGCTTATGGGTGGATTATGAATTGATGACAACCATTCCCGGATTATATGCTCTGGGTGAATGTAATTTTTCGGATCATGGTGCCAACAGGCTGGGTGCGTCTGCACTAATGCAGGGACTTGCCGATGGTTATTTTGTAATTCCTTATACTATTGGTAATTACCTGGCCGATGAAATTGGATTTAAACCATTGTCAACAGATCATCCTGCTTTTGTTGCTGCTGAAAACGATGTAAGGGAAAGAATTGAAAGGCTGATGAGTATCAAAGGATCTCAAAGCGTTGAAAGTATGCATAAGCGTTTGGGAAAGATCATGTGGGACAAATGTGGTATGGCGCGCAATGCACAGGGCTTAAGAGAAGCCATTACCGAGATCAGGCAATTGAGAGAAGAATTCTGGAAAGATATTCGTATACCCGGTGCCGTTAATGAATTCAACCCGGAACTTGATAAAGCTAACCGCGTTGCCGATTTTATGGAGCTGGGCGAATTGATGTGTATTGATGCTTTACACCGTGAAGAAAGTTGCGGTGGGCACTTCAGGGAAGAACACCAGACCGAAGAAGGTGAGGCCCTGCGCCAGGACGACAGGTTTATGTATGTAGGTGCATGGGAATTTAAAGCCGGTGAGCAGTGGGAGTTGCATAAGGAAGATCTGAAGTATGAAGTGGTGAAGCCGAGCCAGAGGGTTTATAAGTAATTGGCTAATTGCAAATTGGGAAATTTGGAAATAGGGAAACCTTCTTGCCGAAGGTGAGATGGAAAATGAGGAAGGCCTCTGGGGTTTTAGTTCTTTTTCTTATGTGATTGCTTCGGCTTACGCCTCGCAATGACGTGGAAGCATTAGTTAATTGAGAGACTAGCTATGAAAAGTTTTTGAATATAATAAATTGATTTGCGATAAATTTCCCAACCTGCTTGCCGGAAGGCAGGTTTGCAAATTAACAAATTGAAACTATGGAACATTACAATATGAACCTGACGCTGAAAGTATGGCGCCAGGCAAACCAGAACAGCGAAGGAAGGTTTGAAACCTATGAAGTAAAAGATATTTCCTCGGAAATGTCCTTCCTTGAAATGTTCGACGTATTAAATGAACGCCTGATCAATGAAGGAAAGGATGCCATTGCTTTTGATCACGACTGCCGGGAAGGTATTTGTGGCATGTGTTCTATGCACATCAATGGTCGTCCGCACGGTCCCTGGCATGCAACTACCACCTGCCAGCTCCACATGAGGGCATTTAAAGATGGCGATACCATTGTTGTTGAACCCTGGAGAGCTAAAGGTTTTCCTGTGATCAAAGACCTTGTTACCGATCGTACATCTTTCGACAGGATCATACAGGCAGGTGGATTTATTTCCATCAATGCCGGTAATGCTGTTGATGGAAATGCGCTACCGATAGAAAAAGATAAGGCAGATGCTTCGTTTGCTGCAGCAGCATGTATTGCCTGTGGCGCTTGCGTAGCCGCCTGTAAAAATGCTTCCGCTTCACTTTTCCTTTCGGCAAAAGTTGCCCACCTGGCATTGCTGCCTCAGGGTCAGCCGGAAAGAAAGAACCGCGTATTAAGCATGGTAGCCCAAATGGACGCAGAAGAATTTGGTAGCTGCACCTTCACTGGTGCCTGTGAAG
>JAEZCV010000010.1 GCA_023429985.1 Bacteroidota bacterium
TGGAAACATTCTTACCAGGTTCTCAGATCGATGTGAAACCTGTAACCGATTACGACCAGTTTGTTGGAAAAACAATGGAATTTAAAGTGGTGAAGATCAACGAAGCCATTAAAAATGCTGTTGTATCTCACAAAGCCCTTATTGAATCTGATATTGAAGCACAACGTGCACAAATCATTGGTCAGCTTGAAAAAGGCCAGGTACTGGAAGGTACGGTTAAGAACATCACCGATTTTGGTGCGTTCATGGACCTTGGCGGACTGGATGGTTTGCTGTATATCACAGATATTTCATGGGGTCGTATCAATCATCCGGGAGAAGTGCTTAAACTTGATCAGAAGATTAATGTTGTGGTACTCGATTTCGATGATGAGAAGAAAAGGATCTCTCTTGGTTTGAAACAATTAACCCCGCATCCATGGGATGTTTTACCTGATACCATTAATGAAAATTCGGTGGTGAAAGGTAAGGTTGTAAATATTGAAGATTACGGTGCATTCCTTGAAATACTTCCGGGTGTTGAAGGACTTGTTCACGTTTCTGAAATTACATGGGCTAACACACCTATCAATGCTAAAGAATTCTTTAAGCTGGGTGATGAGCATGAAGCAAAAGTGGTAACACTTGATAAGGAAAGCCGTAAGATGAGCCTTTCTATCAAGCAACTTTCCGATGATCCATGGAGTGATATTGAAACCAAATTCCCTGAAGGTAGCCGTCATTCAGGCGCTGTGAAAAACATCACACCTTATGGAGTGTTTGTTGAACTTACTGCCGGTATTGGTGGTATGATCCACATTTCTGACCTCAGCTGGTTAAAGCGTTTCAATCACCCAACCGAATTCACAAAAGTTGGTGAGAACATTGATGTGATCATTCTTGGAATAGATAAAGAAAACCGCAAGCTGCAGTTAGGACATAAGCAACTGGAAGAAGATCCATGGAACAGCCTGCAGGATACTTTTGCTGTTGGAACAGTTCACGAAGGAACCATTTCACGCAAAGACGATAAAGGTGCCATTGTTCAACTTCCTTACGGACTTGAAGGATTTGCTCCTAACCGTCATCTCGCCAAAGAAGATGGCAAGAGCGTTGGTGCTGAAGAAACTGCAGAATTCATGGTAATTGAATTCGACAGGAATGAAAAGCGTATTGTTGTTTCTCACGCACGTATCTGGGAACAGGTGCAGGCCGATGAGAAGGATGCAGCACGCAAGGAAGCCAGGGTGGAAGCCGATAAAACCAAGAAAGCTGTTAAGAGCATCCAGGGTAAGGTTGAAAAGCCAACACTTGGAGATCTTGGTGCACTGGCCCAGATTAAGGAAAGGTTGCAGCAGGAAGAGAAAGGAAATACAACTCCTCCGGCTCCTGAGCAGGAATAATTCATCTTTTCGATACAGAATCCCTCCGGTAACGGGGGGATTTTTTTTTGCCAGAACGCGGCCCGGATTTTTTAGTGTTTTAGGTTAAGAATTTCTAAATCCTAACTTTATCGCGCAAATTGATTCACGAATGGAATTTTGGAAAAAACTTGCAGAATATAAACTGGTCAGGAAGATCGTATATGCCGTAGTGGGTATCTTCAGTTATCCCGGTATTGCGATAATTAATAAGATAAAGATCAGGGGAACCGAGCATATTGAAAATCTGCCAACAAGGAATGTGCTTTTTGTTAGTAATCATCAAACCTATTTTGCGGATGTAATTACTTTCCTGCATATTTTTTGCGCGGTTAAATGGCGAAAGCGTAACAGGCTTGGTATTCCTTATTATTTATTGAATCCATTTACCAGCGTATATTATGTAGCTGCTGAAGAAACTATGAAAAGTAGTTTTTTAAGCAGGCTTTTTACACTTGCAGGCGCCATAACCGTGAAAAGAACCTGGAAGAAGGATGGTAATGAAACCAGGAGGGGATTGGATCCCAGTGATACAAGAAAAATTGACAGGGCTTTAAAAAAAGCATGGGTAATTACTTTTCCGCAAGGCACAACAAAACCCTTTGCACCCGGAAGAAAAGGAACGGCTTATATTATCCGGAATAACAGGCCGGTGGTGATACCTGTAGTGATACAGGGATTCTGGAGAGCCTTTAATAAAAAGGGATTGAAATTTAAAAAGAAAGGAGTGTTTTTATCGGTAACATTTAAACCTCCCATGGAAATTAACTATGATGCGCCTGCCGAGGAAATTCTCGCACAGGTGATGGATGCCATTGAGCAAAGCAAGAAATTTATGCTGGCCGGTCCGCATCACTGGAAAACAAAGGAAACAGCAGTTGTATAATTTTAAATTGATGTTATGAAGAATCAAAACCAGATAGGGTTAGATACAGCAGGTTCACTGGAACTTGCAGAAAAATTAAATGCATTACTAGCCAATTACCAGGTATTTTATATTAATGCCCGCGGCTTCCACTGGAATATAAAAGGGGAGAAGTTTTTTGAACTGCATGCCAAGTTTGAAGAGATTTACAATGATCTTTTAATTAAGGTTGATGAAGTAGCCGAGCGCATTCTTACATTAGGGCATACACCTTTACACAGTTTTGCAGATTATCTGAATGTTGCTGTAATCATGGAAGCAAAAAATATTTCCTCCGGTAAGGAAGCCATGCAAAGTGTTTTAATTTCTTTCAGAACAATTATCCAGTTGCAAAGAGAGATTGCCAATATTGCAGCTGAAGCAGGAGATGAAGGCACTAATGCATTAATGAGTGATTACATCCGCGAACAGGAAAAACTTGTTTGGATGTATTCAGCTTATCTTTCCTAAACACCTAAATACCTAACACCTAAACACCTAAACACCTAAACACCTAAACACCTAAACGACTAAATTCTAATCTCCCCATGACCAAAATTCCCTCCGACAGCTACACCATGATGACCGAAATAGTGCTTCCTAACGATACCAATGTGTTTGGAAATTTAATGGGAGGAAGACTGATGTACTGGATGGATATTGCAGCCGCAATTGCGGCTCAAAGACATTGTAATGCGCCAGTTGTAACGGCTTCTGTTGATAATATTTCATTTGAAAATCCAATCAGGTTGGGCAACACGGTTCATATTGAAGCTAAAGTCAGCCGCGCCTTTAAAACTTCCATGGAAGTGCATTTAAAAGTATGGGGTGAAGATTTTACGCAACAGTACAAGTATAAGAGCAACGAAGCTTATTATACTTTTGTGGCCCTGGATCCCAACCGCAAGCCACGCATAGTTCCACAGATTATTCCGGAAACCGAGGAAGATCAAAAATTGTTTGACGGAGCTTTGCGACGCAGGCAATTAAGATTGATACTTGGTGGCAAGATGCACCCTGATGAAGCCCAGGAACTGAAAGCCTTGTTTTTTAAGGGTTAGCACCCCGTTGCTTTGAAGGCTTAATCAAAATCATATTTTTTCCTCTTTTCCTTCCCTACTTTTGCCGGGCATGGAAACTAGAATTTCTTTCGATAATACAGAAGTAGCTTTTGCCCATCTGGATAATAAGCAGTTAAAAAAAGCCCATTTCCTTTTCAGGTTAATGGGTAAGCCTTTGCTTGTGCGTTTGGGTACCAGACTTGCACCGTGGAGCCTTAAAGCCGGTTTGCCTGTAAAAGGATTGATAAGAAACACCATTTTCGAACATTTCGTTGGTGGGGAAACACTTGAAGAAATTATCCCGGTTGCAAAAAAGCTGGGTGAGTACAATGTAAAAGCAATTATTGATTATGGTGTAGAAGGAAAGGAAGGTGAAGACTCATTTGAACATGCTAAAAAGGAATTTATCCGTGTAATAAAGTTTGCCGCTACCCAGCCCAACATTCCATTCATGAGTGTGAAGGTTACAGGTTTTGCACGTTTTGCTTTGCTTGAAAAAATCGATACCCTTATGCGAACTGCTGATGCTAAAACGCTTATCAGCAGGTATAACGATGCATTAGAACAATTAAGCACCGATGAACTTTCTGAATGGAACCGCGTATATGATCGTATGCGTAGCATTACCATTGCAGCCGCTGAATCAAAAGTTGGATTTTTGGTAGATGCGGAAGAAACATGGATCCAGGATCCCGTGGATGCCCTCACCATTTTAATGATGGATGAATTTAATAAGGGAAAACTTGTTGTATATAATACCATTCAATTGTATCGCCACGACAGGCTTGCTTTTCTGATGCATTCCTTTGAGGCAGCAAAACAAAGAAATTTTGTTTTAGGTGTAAAACTCGTGCGCGGCGCCTATATGGAAAAGGAAAGGAAAAGAGCAGAAACAAAAAATTATCCTTCCCCTATTCAGCCTCATAAAGAAGCATCTGACAGGGATTATAATGAAGCTGTTCGTTTTTGCATCAATAACCTTGAAGAAATTGGGGTGATTGTTGCATCGCATAATGAGGAAAGTAATTTGCTTGCAACAGAACTATTAAAACAAAAAGGTTACCCTCTTAATCATCGTCATATCCATTTCAGCCAGTTATATGGCATGAGCGATAATATTACATTTAACCTGGCCAGGGCAGGCTGCAGTGTAAGCAAATATTTGCCTTTTGGTCCTATTAATGATGTAATTCCCTACCTCATGCGCCGCGCCCAGGAAAATACTTCTGTTGGCGGACAAACAAGCAGGGAGTTGATGCTGATAAAGAAAGAGATGAAGAGAAGGGGGAGGTAGTGAGTGGTGAACCTGCCTGCCTGCAGGCAGGTGGTGAATAGTGAATAGTGAGTGGTGAATGGTGAATGGTGAGTGGTGAATGGAGGTTGAAAGAGTATTTTCAACCACTGTTCAACCCCTATTCAACCACCATTCAACCACCGTTCAAACACCATTCAACCACTGTTCAACAAAATTATCCTCTCCCAAACCTAAAAATACCTCCGGACTGTTAGCTCAGTTGGTTTAGAGCATTACTTTGACAGAGTAGGGGTCACTGGTTCGAATCCAGTACAGTCCACCCGGGCCTGATTGAAGTGGGATGCAATAAAAAATTAACTATATCCCCATTTCACACCAACTTTCTCACAGGTCACAAATCAATGGGGTTTTTGGGCCTGCATTTTTTAACTTGCATCCATGCAGCAGTATCACCAGCTATTAAAACATATACTTGCTAACGGCGTGCAGAAAAGCGACCGTACCGGAACGGGTACCATCAGCAGTTTTGGCTACCAGATGCGGTTTAACCTGCAGGAAGGTTTTCCTCTTGTTACCACGAAAAAGCTGCATTTGAAAAGCATCATCCATGAATTGTTGTGGTTTTTAAAAGGTGATACCAACATTGCTTACCTGAAAGAAAATGGCGTAAGCATCTGGGATGAATGGGCTAATACCGGTGGCGACCTGGGACCTGTATACGGAAAACAATGGAGAAGCTGGCAAGGTGCAAATGGAAAAACTGTTGACCAGGTTACTGATGTTATCAGCCAGATCAAAAAAAATCCGGATAGTCGCCGCCTGATCATCAATGCATGGAACGTTGCCGATCTTCCGGATATGGCACTCATGCCCTGTCATGCTCTTTTCCAGTTTTATGTAGCTGATGGTAAATTAAGCTGCCAGCTCTACCAGCGCAGTGCCGATGTTTTTTTAGGCGTGCCTTTCAATATTGCATCTTATGCATTACTTACCATGATGGTGGCCCAGGTATGTGAACTTGATCCCGGCGAGTTCATTCACAGTTTTGGTGATGTGCATATTTATAACAATCATATCGACCAGGTAAATCTTCAATTGAGTCGCGAACCTTTTCCATTACCGGAAATGAAGATCAATCCTGACATAAAAGATATTTTCGAATTCAGGTTCGAAGATTTTCAACTGGAAAATTACCAGCATCATCCTGCTATCAAAGCACCAGTAGCTGTTTAAATTTTTATTATGATACTAAGCTTATTGGTGGCAGCAGATGAAAATAATGTAATTGGAAAGAACAACCAGCTGCCCTGGCACCTGCCCTCAGACCTGCGTTATTTTAAGAATACAACATGGGGAATGCCTGTATTAATGGGAAGAAAAACTTTTGAATCTATTGGTAAACCGCTCCCAGGAAGGCAAAGCATAGTTATTACACGGAATAAAGAATGGAAGTATGAAGGAGTTGAAGTGGTGCATTCGCTGGAAGATGCAATTAAAAAAGCCGAAGTCCTGGGAGTGAAAGAAATTTTTGTGATCGGGGGCGCCGAAATTTTTCAGGCGGCCTTTCCACAGGCCCAACGTTTATACCTTACGCGTATTCACCATTCATTTAACGGAGATGTATTTTTTACGGGCATGAAAGAGGGAGAATGGAAGCAGGTGAAAAATCGTTTTTGTAGTGCCGATGAAAAAAATGCTTACGATCACAGCTTCCAGGTTTGGGAAAGAATCGTATGATCGCTCCTTACCGCTTATTTTTGAACCGTGTATTCTTCATTTGATCTCACCCGCAAATACCTTACATATTTCTGGAATGCTTCCAACAGTAAGGGTCATGGTATGCATTCACCTTTTGTTTTTGATTTCATCCTTCATGTGCTCAATAATAAAAAAAATTACCAGCCCCCGGTTGAAATTGAAATTCTTCGTAAACAATTTTTAAATGATGATGAAGAAATTAAGTTGGTTGAATTGGGCGCAGGATCAAGAAAAGGAAATTCTTCAATAAAAAAAGTTTCCTCTATTGCAGCCACGGCCCTCAAAAATAAAAAACTGGCGCAGGTGCTTTTCAGGTTAGCGCGCCACTATCAACCCGGGAATATTATTGAGTTAGGAACTTCTTTAGGAATAACAACTGCCTACCTGGCAAGTTCCCATTCCAATGCTACCGTTTATACCATAGAAGGAAATCCTCAAATAAGAAAAAAGGCAATGGAAGGTTTTGATCAGCTGGGATTAAAAAATATTCATTCTTTTCAAGGCAATTTTGATGACGTGGTTCCGGGTGTACTGGAAAGGGCTGGCAGGGTAGACCTGGGCTATATTGATGGAAATCACAGGCTGGAGCCTACTTTACGTTATTTTCACTGGATGCTGGAAAGGATAGAGCCACACAGCATTCTTGTTTTTGATGATATACACTGGAGCCGGGAGATGGAAGAAGCCTGGGAGCAGGTAAAATCACATCCTTCAGTTCAATACACCATCGATATATTTTTCCTGGGCTTTGTATTTTTCAGGAAAGAATTCAGGTTAAAGCAGGATTTCACCATTCGTTTTTGATAGCAAACTATTTTGATATAATTTGACACTATGATCATTGGTATTTTAAAAGAGCCCGCACACGAAAACCGGGTTTCTCTTCTACCGGAAGGCGTAGCGCAACTCACCAAAAAAAACCAGCAGGTTTGGGTAGAACCCGGTGCCGGTGAAAGGGCTTCGGCCACCGATGATGAATATATTAAAGCCGGCGCAGAAATTAAATCTTTGCAGGAGATTTGTGCAAATGCCCAGGTAATACTTTCCATTCACCAGCCACTTGCCGATCTTGAAAATGGAAAAGTGCTTATAGGTGTTTACCAGCCCTTATATTTTCCCGAAAAAATGCAACAGCTTGCAGCCAAAGGCAATACTGTTTTCAGCCTGGATATGCTTCCGCGTACCACGCGTGCGCAAAGCATGGATGTTTTAAGTTCCCAGGCTAATATTTCGGGTTATAAAGCCGTACTAACTGCAGCAAGTCTTTATCCCCGGTATTTTCCCATGTTCATGACCGCTGCAGGTAGCATTGCTCCTGCAAAAGTGTTGATACTTGGTGCGGGTGTTGCCGGTCTGCAGGCCATTGCTACCGCAAAACGTTTAGGTGCTGTTGTTGAAGTTTTTGATACAAGACCACAGGTGAAAGAAGAAGTAATGAGCCTCGGTGCAAAATTTGTTGAAGTGGAAGGCGCTGCCGATGCATCTTCAGCAGGAGGTTATGCTGTAGAACAAACCGAAGATTATAAGAACAAACAAAAACAAAGAATTGCAGAAAGTATAGCAAAGGCAGATATTGTTATTACAACTGCCCAGATCCCGGGGCGAAAGGCACCTGTACTCATTACGGAAGATATGATACGTGCCATGCGCAAAGGATCTGTGATCATAGATATTGCTGCAGGAACTGGAGGAAATACGCCATTAACAAAAAACAATGAAATCATTGTTGCACATGGAGTAACTATAGTTGGCAACAGTAATCTTCCTTCCACCATGCCTTCGGATTCCAGTAAATTGTATGGTAAGAATATTTTGAATTTCCTTGCGCTTATTAGCAGCAGGGAAGGTGAACTGAACCTGAACTGGGAAGATGATCTTGTGAAAGGCTCTTGCATTTGTTTCAATGGAGAAATGGTGCATGAAAGAATGAAACAAACAATGAACATTCAATAAATTTTTATGGAAGGATTAATCACCTGGATCACGGGCAACCAGCAAACAATTTATATTGTTGTGCTTATGATTTTTGTTGGAATTGAAGTGATAGGCCGTGTGCCCAGTGTTTTACATACACCTTTAATGAGTGGTGCCAATGCTATTCATGGCGTGGTGATCATTGGAGCTATCATTGTAATGGGTAAGGCAGAACCGGATAATTACCTCGCTCTTATACTTGGATTACTAGCCGTTATCCTTGGCACATTGAACGTGGTAGGAGGTTTTGTTGTTACCGACAGGATGCTGGAAATGTTCAAATCAAAAAAAGGAAAGAAGAAAGCCTGAATCATTATTCGATTTTAAAATTTAATCAGAACCAAGCATGTATTTCAGCCTGCTAACTGTTATTTATCTTTTTGCTTCCATCAGTTTTATTCTTGGATTAAAAATGCTTTCTCATCCCGAAACGGCAAGAAAAGGAAATTTACTTGCTGCCGCAGGAATGACGCTGGCTATTTTCGGAACCATATTTTTATATGAGGATCCGGGTTCGGGAGAAAGACTGGGTAATTACGGGTGGATCTTTGCAGGGCTGATGATTGGTGGCGTAATCGGAACCATGATTGCCCGTAAGGTTAAAATGACTGCCATGCCGGAAATGGTGAGTCTTTTTAACGGTATGGGCGGTGCCTGTGCGGCATTGATATCAATTGAAGAATTCAATCATTTTGCTTCTTCCGATTTTGCTTTTCATATTACTCAATCATTTCCGGGGGAAGAAAGTTTCGACATGGCTTCATTTGAATTGCCCATGCAAACCGGAACCCTGCTTACCATTTTTCTCGGACTTATCATAGGCTCTGTTTCATTCGCAGGAAGCATGGTTGCCTGGGGCAAACTGAATGGAAAAGTAAAGGATAGATCATTCAAAGGCCAGCATATTGTTAACCTGGTGGTACTTACGCTGATCATTGGCATCAGCATATTTTTATTGTCCACCATAAGCTCTTCTTTTGAAGTGATCAATGGCAACCTGGTAAATACGGCCGACCGCATATCCATCAAAGGAGCCATCATTCAATTAAATACTTCTGTTTATGTTTTATTCTACATTGTTTTTATTCTTTCATTGATATATGGAATTTTATTTGTGATGCCAATCGGTGGTGCCGATATGCCTGTGGTAATTTCCTTATTGAATTCATTTACCGGTGTGGCTGCAGCATGTGGTGGATTTTTATACGATAATAAAGTGATGCTTACCGGTGGTATACTTGTGGGCGCTGCAGGCACCCTGCTTACTATTTTAATGTGCAGGGCCATGAACCGTTCGCTTGCCAATGTGTTGATAGGATCATTCGGTGGTGGAAGTTCAGGTGCTGGCCTTGCAGGTTCAACCGAACAAGGGCAGCATAAAGAAATCAGTTTATCAGATGCCGCTGTTGTTATGGCGTATGCTCATAAAGTTATGATCGTTCCAGGTTATGGACTGGCAGTTGCGCAGGCCCAGCATGCATGTCATGAACTGGAAAAATTATTGAATGAGAAAGGTGTTGAAGTGAAGTATGCTATTCACCCGGTTGCCGGCCGTATGCCCGGGCATATGAATGTGCTGCTTGCAGAAGCTGATGTTTCTTATGAGAAACTAATGGAAATGGAACATGCAAATGATGAATTTCCATCAACAGATGTTGTATTGATCCTGGGCGCCAATGATGTGGTAAATCCGGCAGCAAAAACAGATCCTGCATCGCCAATTTATGGCATGCCTATACTGGATGTTGAACTGGCAAAAACCGTGATCGTTAATAAAAGAAGTATGAAGCCTGGGTATGCAGGCATAGAAAATGATCTTTTTTTCAGGCCTAAAACATCCATGTTATTTGGTGATGCTAAAAAAGTTTTGCAGGACCTGATTGCAGAAATAAAAAGTTTGTAATAAATATTTTTGCTGGATTAAATAATTATTCATTGCATTTACCTGCCGATTTCCTTGCCTCGATAAAAGAACTTCCGGGTTATAATGAAGAGCGCTTTATTAATGTTCATCAAAACCCGGAGCCACTGACTTCCATTCGCACCAACCCATTAAAATTAAATGATGTAACTATTGCCTTTTCTTCTGTTGAAAGAATACCCTGGGCTAATTATGGCTATTATTTAAAAGACAGGCCATCTTTTACATTTGATCCCTTGTTTCATGCAGGGGCCTATTATGTGCAGGAAGCATCCAGCATGTTTTTAGAACATGCATTGGAGCAGCTTGCTGATTTTTCCGCTCCATTAAAAATTCTTGATCTCAGTGCAGCTCCAGGGGGAAAATCAACACATATACAATCATTGATCTCTGATGAAAGCTTACTGGTTTCGAATGAAGTGATCCGAAACAGGGCAATGGTTTTAAAAGATAATATTATTAAATGGGGCGCCGGAAATGTGGTAGTTACCAATAATGATCCTTCAGCGTTTGCAAAAATGCCTGGCTTTTTTGATGTGATGGTAGTGGATGCACCCTGCAGCGGCAGTGGCTTATTTAGAAAAGATCCTGATGCTGTTAATGAATGGAGCCTGAATAATGTTAACCTGTGCAGCCAGCGCCAGCAACGAATTCTGGCAAGTGCTTTACCCGCTTTGAAAGAAAATGGATTGCTGATTTATTCTACCTGTTCCTATTCTACAGAGGAAAATGAAATGATAGGAGACTGGCTGGTAGAGAAAATGGGAATGAAATCGGAGCAGCTTACAATTCCATCAGAATGGAATATTGTTGAAACGAAAGGAGATAAAACCAATGCATACGGATACCGTTTTTATCCAGATAAAGTTAAAGGCGAAGGTTTCTTCTTATCATGCTTCACTAAGTTCGAACTCACAGAAAAAATACATTTTAAACCGGCGAAGTTTGAAAGACCGGGTATGGACGAAAAGGAAATTTTGAGAAAATGGATCCGTCCCGGAAATGAAGAACTGATTCGGGAACACGGAATTATTTATGCTATTCCAGCCGGTTTGTTAAATGAAGTTGCCATTTGCCGAAAGGTGTTAAATATTCAATATTGGGGCACAAGGATAGGAGAGATCATGCATAAAAAACTGGTTCCCGATCACGCTCTTGCTTTAAGTTCTTTGTTAAATGAAGATCTATCTTCAACATCACTTGAACCGGAAGATGCTATAAAATACCTGCAAAGGCAGGAAATGAGTATGAAACCGGCTGCAACAGGATGGCAGACTGTAAATTATAAGGGTTTTAAATTAGGATGGATCAATGCTTTAGCTAACAGGATTAATAACTATTATCCAAAAGAGTTAAGAATTCTAAAACAGTATAAAGGTTGAAGGTTTCAGAAATATTAAGCATATTTGTAAAGCTGACCTTCCATTATTCGGATTATTGAAAAACTAATTTTATCCAAATGAAAAAGATCCTATTACTGGTATTCTTAATCTCCGGCATTTATAGCCTGCAGGCACAGGAACTGATTGTTCAACACAGCGAGCAGGGAAATTATCTTCAGCATAAAGTGGCTCCTAAGGAAAGTTTTTATTCTATTGGCAGATTGTATAATGTTCATCCAAAAGATATAGCTGCTTTCAATAAACTGGATATGGATAAAGGGTTGAACATAGACCAGGTTATCAGAATTCCTTTGAACAGCAGTAATTTTTCACAAAAATCGGATAACGGCCGTGCGGTTTATTATGTTGTTGGTGAAAGTGAAGGTTTGTACAGGGTAAGTGTGAAGAACAACAATGTATTAATGGCCGACCTTAGAAAATGGAACAAACTTTCCAACGATAATTTGAAACAGGGAGAAAAGCTGGTAGTGGGCTTTCTTGTTAGTGCTGAAGCAAATAACATTACCGCAGCACCTGTTCCGGAAAAGCCTGCACCACCGGTGAAGGAAACTGTAGCTGAACCGGTTAAAGAAACCGCTGCGAATGCAGATGTGGTTACTAACCCCCCGGTGCATTCTGAAGGCGATGTTGAAAGGAAAAAAGAATTACCTGCTGTAAAACAGGCAGCAGCTCCCAAGCCTGCACAGGTAAATGATGGAAGTGGTGGATATTTCAAACCTTTATTTGAAGAACAGGTTCGTGGCAAAGCAATTTCAGTGAACCAGGCAATGTCGGCAGGAATCTTTAAGACTTCAAGTGGATGGGATGATAAAAAATATTATGTTTTAATAGATAAGGTAGAGCCGGGAACCATTATACGCCTGGTTAATCCTTCTAATAATAAAGCAGTATATGCAAAAGTTTTGGGTGAAATGAGTGGCATCCGCCAGAACCAGGGTTATGAATTGCGCATGAGTAATGCAGCTGCTTCAGCGCTTGAAGTTACCGATGAAGAAAAGTTTATTGTAAACGTGAATTATTAGTTTAATCACCCAGTATCAACGAAGAATAGCCACAAAGACGCTTAGCCACGAAGTAAATTTCCATAATAATTCTTCGCGCCTTTGTGGCAAATACTTTACGCCTTTCGCGTCTTTGTAGACAAAAATCTATACAAAAGAATCGACCATTAAATTTTCACGCATTCGAAACCCACGAAGAAAGTCTTCCGTCATCATTTTCTTTTTACCTTCCAGCTGTAATTCTTTTACAACTAAAAATCCTCCTTCAGCAGAAATCTTTAAAAATGTTTTACCGTCGGTTACTATAGTGCCTGATTGCAGGGAATGATCAGCAAATTCCTTTTCGGTTTTAAATAACTTAAGAAGTTTTCCATCTAAAAAAGTAAACGCACCGGGAAAGGGAGAAAGTCCACGTACCAGGTTATGAATTTTTTCCAGCGGAAGTTCCCAGTTGATCCTGCAGGTTTCTGTAAAAATTTTCGGTGCATGTTTTAGTTCGCGCCCCGGATCCCAATCGTGTTGAGGTTTTTCTTTTAAACTTCCATTTTCCAATTCTTTAATGGTCTTAACCAAAAGCGCCGCACCAATTTCTTTCATTTTATCGTGCAGCATTCCGGCAGTTTCATTTTCATCTATAGGGATGATCTCCTGCAACAAAACATCACCGGTATCAATTTCATGTTTCAATTTAAAAGTAGTAACACCGGTTTCTTTTTCGCCGTTTATTATAGCCCAGTTAATAGGAGCGGCGCCGCGGTATTGAGGTAACAGTGATCCATGTACATTAATGGTTCCCATTGGCGGCATATTCCATACCACTTCCGGCAGCATTCGAAATGCCACTACCACCTGAACATCGGCTTTTAGTTTTTCCAACTGCTCAATAAATTCGGGGTTCTTTAATTTTTCAGGTTGAAGAACAGGTAAGCCTTTTTCAATTGCATATTTTTTCACCGCACTTTCCTGCAGTTTCATTCCTCTTCCCGCAGGTTTATCCGGAGCAGTAATCACACCCACAATATCAAATCCTTCCCGAACAAGTGCATTCAGCGATGCCACTGCAAATTCGGGCGTACCCATAAAAACAATCTTCATTAATAGAATATAATTAAGGAAACAAATTTTAATTATTATTATTATAATAATAGCAAATCACCTTTCACCATTCACCATTCACCATTCACCATTCACTACTCACTACTCACTACTCACCATTCACCAGTCACTATTCAAAATCCTTGTT
>JAEZCV010000225.1 GCA_023429985.1 Bacteroidota bacterium
ATGTATTTGACTTGATTTTGAGGAACACTATTCATGTATCCATAAGTCGGCATATCATCCGGTAGCCCTCTTATTATCCTGGATAAGGTTGGCCCTGTACTTAAATTCCAACCGAGTCCAACCCAGGTGGCAGCTTCTTCCACCCTGATTCCGGATGCATTGTAGGAAAGCGCAATAGGAACCTCAATAATTCCGCTACGCGCAGAAAACATCGGAATTCCAATTTGAGGGGTTCCTGATGTATAACTCATGGGAATATCCACATACTTGGCAAGGGCAGCAACTTCGGGTGAAGGTGGCCTTGCATTGTGAAAATTCAACTGATCCTGTGCCTGAATCAAGACAGGCAACATAAAAAATACAAACAATAAGAGGTGGCGCATTTTGCTTATTTATTTCAAAGTATATCCAATTCTAAATACAATAGGTTGTGTTCTTGGCATTTGCTGGTAACTCAAAAAATCCCATAACAACTTCATATCTCCCTTCACTTTTTTAGAAACACTATATCTTTTAGAAAGTCCAAGCAATCCGCTTTTCTGCCAGGCACTGTAATTTTTTAAAGCTTCAATAGATTGGAATTCTGAACGGTAATTTTGCTCATAACCTCCAGAGATAAAAAAGCTTGCTTTCAACTTTACATCTATAAAAGATCGGAGCCCA
Source organism: Bacteroidota bacterium (assembly GCA_023429985.1). Lineage (GTDB taxonomy): Bacteria > Bacteroidota > Bacteroidia > Chitinophagales > Chitinophagaceae > Flavisolibacter. The sequence continues at coordinate 664 of JAEZCV010000225.1, forward strand.
ATGCCCTGGTGCGTAAGGCTTATATTATCCCAGCCTCTTCCCCAACCCAGCTTGTATGATGCTCCTATTCCAATTCTGTTCTGGTCGTCAATCTTATAGCCAATTGATAATCCCAAATCAGATGTAACAGGAAAAAAACTTCTTCCTTTCTGTGTTTGAATATTTAATCCATACTCAAGTCTTTGTAAAAGGCTTTTAATTTTCTGGTTATTTGGCTTATATCCTTCTGGCAGGTCAACGTCTTTCTGATTTCCGATGGTTCCAGCGGTTAAACTATTTGCCTTTTTCTTTAAAGCCATTAACTCTCCCTGAGCCGATTGAAGGTTTAGAGTGATCATACGTTGCGCAGAAGTCCCCGCACCAAACCGTAATGCCAGTTGCTGGTTAAGCGCAGCTCTTGTTTGAAGTACGGCACTCGATGCACTGGAAGGATCTGCACCCGGCAATCTAAATATTGAACCAAGCAAAGAATTGTTTGCAAAAAATGATTTGAAGTCGGGTTGGCGTCTTACAAGTTCCAGTAGCTTAGCTTCCAGAGCTGAAGGATCTTCCCAAAGTTTCTTGTATTCTTTTATCTGAGCAGAAAAATAGTAAGCTTCCTTCTGAAAGGCTTTCAACTCCTTTACCATTCCAAGTTTATCCAGATGCAATTTTAAAAAATTTTGTCTCGCTGAAACAAACTTTTTGATATTATCGGTCTGGTTCAATTTTTCCTGAATACCTTGATATTGTAGAAGCCTAGAATTTAATGTTGAACTTGGAAGTGCTGTATTGGAATTTATAAACTTTAGGGAAGTGGTTAATGAATCAAGCTTCGAAGAATAAACCGATTTAAATTTTGAAGTATTTGAAGGAACATTAAGAAGATTCGCATATTGCTGATCTATATCGTGAAACAATTGCTTTGCTAAAAGCGAATCCTTCTTCCAAATCTTCTTCTTTAACTTTTGTTCTTGTTTTTGAAATCTCTTTAATGATGCTGCCGATTTCTTATCTAGTTTACTCTCAAACTTATTATTACCCTTTCCTAGCTTTTTGAGAAATTGTTCATCAATAATTTCCTCTCTCGATACCCTAATAGAATCTTGAGATCTTCCTATTATACAAACAACCATACACACGATAAAAATTAAGATTAGTCTATGCATGGAAGTTTTGGTTTGTGATGAACTGATATTTAAATTATATAAATTATTTGAATTGAAATTTTTTTAATGAATTATTTTTTAGAAATAATAAAAAAATAATACTTGAGTACAAAACTTCAGGTAGAAATACTGTTGTTTAACTGAACTTCTTTGCTTATTAGTTCTGCTTCACATAAAAGACCCTTAAGATTGCTGCGCATTCAAAACTCAAAAAAACGCTACTTATTGGTAGTACAATTTCAGACATAGTCTTGTTTGTAGAAATAGAAATGAGCTGTCAATAAAAGTAATCATGTTAGAAGCCAATTTTCAAATTAAAAATAGAGCTATGGGCAGGGGCACCTAAAAATATTTTTCAGCCATGGCGGAATTTATTTATTAATAATTTACCATTCAATGTTCAGCAGGAGTTAAATGTGAGTCAACAAACGTTAAATATAAAAAAGTAGGATGGAATAAATTGCGTATTGGAGACTAATAGGATACCGTTATAGAAACATTTAATACAAATCGTCCACCGTAATTTTTAGAAGTTCGATGAATAGGTATCCACTTCATGTCTTTAAAATTGTCAACCATGTAAAACTTATCAGCTTTATTATTCCCCCCAATGTTGGGAATATCTTGGTTTGTTAATGTATCCTTTATAGGCAGAAATTCAAATGAAATCCATATTCCAATTGCGGGCATTTCAATATTGTGAGACTTTATTGAAAATTTGTTCAATTTTCTGAACTTCCCAGGTTCTAATATGTTTTCGGTTAATAGTAAATCTTCATGTGGCAAACCAGTCAACGGGTTGGCAGAGTAAACCCTAATTCTTAACCTACTTTTTTTATTTCTATGATCATGTAAAGGAAAAAGTATTTCGTCTATATATCCTTCTATTTTTTGATGATTCGGAATGAAAACCGCTCTTTGCAAATTCTGATGCCCTTTATAAGAATACGTTGAGATTTTTTCTTTTATAAAATGTCCAATTGTTACTTTGTTTTTAGTTTTCCTTCTGCTTTTAACAATTACTTCCTCTAATTTATTAATTTTTTGTTCAAGATTTATTTTAATAAAAGCAGTTTTCTGATCTATAACTATAACCTTATAGTGAAAGCCAATAAAAGAAATTTTTAAAGAATCGCCTTCAATTTTTCGAATAGTAAATTCACCATTACTATCTGATGTTGCTCCAATTTTACTATTAAAATATCCAATTGAAGCATAATGAATAGGCTTATGGGCCAAATCAGTGATTTTTCCTTTTATGGAATCTTGACTATATGCAGTGCTACTAAGGATGCAAATTAATCCAAGGAAAAGAAACCATTTAAAAGTTTCGGAAGCTGACAGGGTTTCCATAAGCCTATTTAAATTATTTTAGGAACAAACTCTACTTATCTCAACGTATGTTTGTTCTTTAACTAAGATCCAGAAAAAGTATTTTCGTCTGGATCCACACATTGTATATGTACAATTCTCATCTGATGAGATATATTCATTGTAGCATTTCCATCCAAACATGGGCCTACCATGTGTTGAAGGATAAGTTTCAGGACAACCACTTGTGTACGTTGCTTGAAATCCATTCGGAGTCTCTTGCACAAATTCGTCAAGAGCTAAAGTTTCAGTAGTATCATGTGCGGCGATTTGATTCATAGATAAAGAATTATAAACACCATCTTCCAAATCTTCATATGAAGTAGAATCTAAATTAGTTTCCATCATAGTAAGAACAAATTTCCAAAATGGTTTTTCACAATTCAACTATGTTATAGGCCGATAAATAATGTCTTCTACTTGAACAATACCTGCGCTACTGAGCAAGTAATAAGCAGCTTCGCCATTTGTTACGGCTTGGTTGGTATAGGTGGATCCATATAACGAAGCTCCCTGACTTGAAAAGCCAATTCTTCCTAAGTAAGCTTGAACGTCACCGTGAGTATCTCCAATTATGTCAGCTAAAAATTCATCAACATCACTAGCTTGGGGAAAAATCAAAAAGCCATACGAACTCACAGTAATATCATTTATTGATTCAGTCCTAATAGATTCTTGATTGTCCGGTCCAGGTTTTATGGTCTTATCATTTTTTGAACAAGAAGTAATAATGAAAGTAAAAAGTAAAAAGAGGGCGCTTTTAGCCATGAATTTTTTTTGCATGTATGTTTTTTTAATTGTTAGAATTGATTTTCTGTTTTCTCAAAAGATTGGTTTTCTAATTTTTGCTATGCATTTTAAAATCGCTATCGTAATGATGAAGATTTCATAATAAAATCCTGAGACGTCCCTTTTTTAAAACAATCATACCCAAGAAAAAAATAAAGAGAAGTCTATGCATAGAAGTTTTGCTAATGATGGACATAAAATTTAAATTATATAAAATATTTGAATAGAAAATTTTATTGTGCATTATTTTTTGAAATAATAAAAAAATAATAATTCATAAAAAACTTCAGGTAGTAATACGGTTGTTTTTATAAAAAAAATTCTTTAAGGATCGAAGATTTTAATATAGACTGATCCATTCCCTCTGATTTCAATTTGTTTTCAGGCAAGTAATAATGTGGTCGGCGTTTAATAGATCCTACCGGAAAAAAATTACCGAAGGGATAAACAATGAATTATTTTATGTTGTGGAATATAGAAAAGCGCGACTTCAATAAGATCTCTATGGGGTCTAAGACAGAAAAAAAATTCTTGATGAATACCATGAAAAATCATTGAAAACAATAACATTGATCTACCTGATCCAGTTGCTCCAATGAAACCAAAATGTATCAAGCGCGATGATATTCGTTTTAAAAAAACTGATGAGTTCCGGCCAGTCGTTTTTTTGAAAAATATTCAGTTTGCCCGACCTGGTATATATCCTGCTGAAAACTTTTCCATATTCATCTTTATCATGGAGCACCCATTCCCACTTCCCCGGCAGCATCTCCTCCATGGATCTTTTCATCGAAAGAAATTGTTCAAAATATAATTGCTGCAGATCCTGGTCCTTGTGTAAAATTTCAATGGAAACAATTGCCTCATCTTTTCCGGCCTCCATTCGAAAAACAATATCCTTTTTTCCTGTTCTATAATTTACCCAGTTTATTCTTTCGCCCTCTGCAGAAGCTATGGGCGACATGTATTGCCCGAAAACCGTCCAGAATTCCTTCTTAAGCTGCGAAGCTTCCTGCTTTGAATACATGCTGCAAAAATATCAAGCGCCGTTGAAGAAATGCATTTCCATTTGAATGGTTTATCGTAAATTGATAACAGCCGGACTACCCTGGAAAACCTCCCATTTATTATGAAGAGGTTATTTGCCATTATTATGTACTGCTGCTTTTGTATAAATGCAAAAGCCGACCATATTACCGGTGGTGAAATGTTCTATACCTATCTTGGCAAAAATGGAAATAATTATGAATACCAGGTAACACTTAAATTATTCATGAGGTGCTTCAGCGGAAGACAATTCAACAATCCTGCTATCATCTCCATTTTCGACCGCATCACCCATGTAAGAGTGGAAGATATTCAGGTTGGCCTTACTTCACAGGAAAACATTTCCATTAATGAAAATAATCCCTGTATCACTAATCCCCCTTTAGTTTGTTATGATGTTGGCTATTATATTTTCAATATATCACTACCGGGAAATGCCAATGGTTATATTATTGCCGGCCAGGTAAATTACAGGATAGCAGGAATCAATAATCTAGTAACAGGATATAACCAGATTGGCGCCACTTATACTGCAGAAATTCCGGGTACAAACCCAATAACATCAGCACCTGTAAATAACAGCGCACGTTTTACAGGCAGCGATCTTGTAATTGTTTGTGCCGGCAATGCTTTCACCTATAGCTTTGCTGCAACCGATGCCGATGGGGATCAGTTGGTTTACAGTTTCTGTGGTGCATACCAAAGCAATACTTCAGGGTTAATTTCCCCTCCTATTGCCCCACCCTATAATTACGTTCCCTATGGCCAGGGCTATACACACTCCAATCCACTGGGTGCAGATGTTGTAGTTAACCAGCAAACAGGAATGATCTCGGGCATTGCACCACCCTCCGGTGTTTATGTAGTTACTGTTTGTGTAAATGAAATTAGAAATGGTGTTGTCATTGCCACGCAAAGAAAAGACCTGCAGATCAGTATCACAGAATGTTCGGTGGCAGCCGCCTTACTGGAACCCGAATATTTATTATGCAAAGAATCAACCAGTCTATCCATTTCCAATCTTTCCAACAGTCCGCTGATTACAAGCTATCATTGGCAATTAATAGATGCTAGCGGCAATAACATATTTACTACCGGCAACCCTGTATTGAATTATAATTTTGCCGATACCGGTATTTATTTTGTAAACCTCCTTATAAATCCAGGGCAACAATGTAACGATTCTGCAACAGCTGTTGTAAAAGTATACCCGGGCCTGATAGCAGATTTTGATGTACTGGGCCAATGCATAACAAAACCTACACAGTTTTCAGATCAATCAACGACACCATATGGAACTGTCAACTCCTGGAGCTGGGATTTCGAAGCAAATTCATCTTCTTATTCCTTCTCGCAAAACCCTTTGCACAATTATTCAAATGCAGGCAGCAAAGAGGTATCGTTGATTGTTAGTACAAACAAAGGTTGCAGGGATACCATCAGCAAAACGATTTCCATTTATGAAAAACCACCCTTAGCACTTCTTACTTATGATACCTTGATATGCAGGGGTGACAGCATTCAACTGGGCGCAATGGGACAGGGAAATTTTACCTGGAATGCAGCAAACGAAATTATAGATGCCCATTCCCCCACACCTGTTGTATTTCCCAATTCAACGGCCTATTATTATGTAAGCCTGGATGATAATGGATGCATAAACCAGGATTCGGTTCGGGTTAGGGTTGTGGATTTTGTTTCTTTGCAAATGAAGGCAGATACGGTCATTTGCCTTGGAGATACACTTCAACTGGGTGCATTTACCGACGCATTGAAATTTTCATGGGCACCATCAGGTTCTATTGCCGACCCAACTAAATTATATTCACCGGCAAATCCACTAAACAATACGGTTTATACATTAACAGCCTCTATTGGTAAATGTAGTGAAACGGGCAGTTACCAGGTGATAACAATTCCTTACCCTGCTGTAAATGCCGGCGCCGATACTGTAATTTGCTACGGTGCAGAAATAGTGTTGAAAGGCGAAAGTGATGGAAACAGTTTTACATGGACGCCACCCGGTTCCTTAACCGGTGCAGCATCGCTTAACCCCCTGGCCAGGCCAACGTCCACGATCTCATACATCCTAACGGCATTTGGCAATTCGGGCTGCCCTAAACCTTCAAAAGATACCGTAGTGGTTACTGTAATGCCTAAGATCAATGCATTTGCAGGCAATGATACCTCTGTGGTCATCAATCAACCCTTACAACTCTCTGCTACAGGCGGAGTGCAATATTTGTGGCAACCTGCCGACTTCCTCTCGCTCTCTTCCATAGCCGACCCTATTGCATTTTTTAATGAGAACTTAGAAAACATTCGCTACACCGTATTGGTTTTTGATGAAGCAGGCTGTTATGATTCATCCTCTATCCAAGTTCGGATCTTTAAAACCCCACCGGTGGTTTTTGTTCCCACGGCATTTACGCCCAATAATGATGGCAGGAATGATGTGATAAGGCCTCTTGCAGTTGGAATGACCACTATCAGTTATTTCAGGATATTTAACAGGTGGGGGCAATTAGTTTTCAGTACTCAGGAGAACGGAAAAGGCTGGGATGGGCGGATAAACGGAATTCCTCAAAAATCCGATTCATTTATTTGGGAAGTTAAAGCCACAGACTTCCACGGTAATGTATATTTTGAAAAAGGAATTTTCAGTTTAATAAGATAAATAAAGGTTTTTAAGGTGTATAAACTGTTGAAAATTCAAATTCTTGTTGCAAGCCTTCCTCAAACTATGTAAATTCTTTCCAATACAGGTTTTCGGCATCTTTTTTCATTATATAAGAGTATAAAACAGTGAATTATGAAACAGATGTTGCAGAATATATTAAAAGACAAAGACGCAAACAGCGAAAAGATACAAATGGCTTCCACCGTTATATTGATATTATTATTCCTTACTTTCTGGGGAGTGAGTTTTTATGTACTTGTGAATAGCCTGGCCTGATGAAAGGGAATATTAATCAAAAGGGCTGTCTCATGGAGGCAGCTTTTTTTTTAATTGGGAAATTTGAAAATTTGTAAATTGGAAAATCGGTGGACCTCCCATTTCCCAATTTCCCAATTATCTCATTAACAAATTAATCCCCATGAGGAGGATGAATTCTGTTCCGGCTACCGCCATACTCTTCTTCAAACTTTTTATTGATCAGAGCACTTATTCTTTTAATGCGGTCTCTTAACCTTTGTAATTGCTTCCACGATACGCCCATTTCCAGGGCATTGGAAAATTCCCTTGATTCCTCCATATATAAATCCTGAAGGGCCTGTATATTATATCTTTCAAAATCCTGCTCCATCTCCGGTTAATCAACGCTCTTATAGTACAAATAGCATTCCTCTTATGTTAATAAAAATTAAAACCCCGGAATGATGCACATATTCCGCGTTTATACTATCATTAGCTTTATCCCATGGAAACTATTTCAAAAGCAGGCATAGATGATGTACCCGAACTTGAAATACTGGTAAACAGCGCTTACAGAGGTACAAGCTCGCGAGCGGGTTGGACCACAGAAGCGGATTACCTGGATGGGATCAGGATAGATAAAGAAGGTTTGGAAGAAATGATAACACGTAAGGATGCCAGCCTTTTGCTTCTTAAAGAACAAAATGTTATCCTTGCCTGCGTTTACCTTCAAAAACAAGAGGATGAACTATACCTTGGTATGCTTACAGTTTCACCGGGTATACAGGCAAAGGGTTATGGCAAAAAACTTTTATTTGCTTCGGAGAAATATGCTTTGTCAATAGATTGCAGCAAAATTCTCATCACCGTTATCAGCCTAAGAACCGAATTAATAGCATGGTATGAAAGACATGGATTTTACCTTACCGGGGAAAAAAGACCCTTCCCCGATGACCCGCGTTTTGGCATTCCCAAACAACCATTGCAATTTGTGGTAATGAAAAAAAACCTTGTTAGAGAAATTTAATATATTATTTGAAGCAAATAACCTGGCGTTACCCTTTAACCAGCTATTGAAACAAAATAAAGAATGAACAAAATCATCAATCTTTTGAAACTGCTGTTTCGTGCAGGCAAATACCGATGGATGGAAGACCGCGATGAGTTTAATTTCATGCTTTCATCAATAAAAAAAGACGATGTTGTATTTGACATTGGCGCTCATAAAGGTGCTTATACGTTTTGGATGAAAAATGCAATTGGCAGAAATGGAAAGCTGGTAGCTTTTGAACCTCAGCAAAAAGGATTTTTATTACTTAAAAGTATATTTCCGCAGAAGAATGTTAAGGTTGAAAATTTAGCCGTTTCAGATAGTGAAGAATCGGCAAGTTTTTATGTGCAGGATCAACCGCATGATGTTTCTTACGAAGCTTCCCTTCAAAATAAATATGAAAACTATCAGCAAATTTTTGTTAGAACTATTACGATCGACAGGTATTGCTCAAAAGAAAATCTGGTTCCGAATTTTATAAAAATAGATGTGGAAGGACATGAAGAACATGTTTTGAAAGGGGCACACTACACATTATCTACCCATCGCCCATTTTTACTTATTGAAGCCGAGGTAAGACATATTGGTGAAGCTTCATTAAAAAAAATTTTTACTATGCTATTGGGAATGGGATACAAGGGATATTTTTTTACAAATAAGAAGATGGTGGAAATAGCAAACTTTTCTGCAACATTACACCAGGATGTAAACAATATTTCAAAAGGGAATTATTCAAATAATTTTGCTTTCATTCCCGGGTCACTAAATTCCTAAACTTTTAATCCCGGCCGGGAGCGCCGTCCTACCAAAACATAAATGATCAGTCCAATAACTGGTGCAACTGAAATAACAAGCGCCCAGAATATTTTTACCGGTAGCGAGATATCCTTTCTTTTTACCAGTCCTAATATGCTTGTTGCTAACACTATCAGCCATATTAAAATTAACAGAATGATCGTCCATAAAGCAGCTCCTGTAAAATCCATAGCAATTCTTTTAAACTTTAAATTTGCTTATGCAAACAAGGTTATCTGTAAACATCAACAAGTTTGCCACCTTGCGTAACAGTCGTGGTGGCAATAATCCCGATGTTGTTAAAGCCGCTGTTGATGCCCAGCGTTTTGGTGCTGATGGAATTACTGTTCATCCAAGGCCCGATGAAAGACATATCCGTTACAGTGATGTGAGGGCCATCAAACCCATTATCACAACAGAATATAATATTGAAGGTAATTGCAGGGAGCAGAAATTCATTGACCTGGTTCTTGAAATCAATCCCACGCAGGTAACACTTGTTCCCGATGAACAGGGACAATTAACTTCCGATCATGGCTGGAATACCATTGAACAGAAAGATTATTTAAGATCTGTAATTAAAGTATTTCAAAAACAGGGTATTCGTGTTTCCATTTTTGTTGATCCTGAAATTGAAATGATTGAAGGCGCTTTAGCAACTGGAACAGATCGAATAGAATTATATACTGAAAGTTTTGCCCGCAATTTTGCTGCAGGAGAAAAAGAAAAAGCAGTTGCTCCTTATGTTGCCGCAGCTGAAAAAGCCAGGGAACTCGGGCTGGGATTAAATGCAGGCCACGATCTTGATCTTCAAAACCTAAAGTATTTCAAAACACATATCCCATGGCTGGAGGAAGTAAGTATTGGGCATGCACTGATCGCCGATGCTTTATACCTTGGTTTTGAAAATGTGATCCAGTTATACAAAAGGCAGTTAATGTAAAAGCTCCCGGAGGAGCCTTTATTATAATGCAGGTATTAAAGGAATGGTTGGCATGGCTGCACTTGCCGGAGCTGTTGCTCCCAGTGCGCCAAGGGAACTTGTCATAAGCGTTTTTCCCAATTGGCCTGTGATAATTTTCTTGATTCCGCTGGTATTTTTCTTTTGTTTTAAAATTATATACCCCAGCACAACCAAACCTGCAGCTATTGCCAGTTTTTTCCACATGGTTCCTGTTCCCTTGGGAATATGAACCGGAATGCCATCATCATTAAACTGAACGGGTTCCTTAACATATCTACCCGCAGCAGGCAATCCCCATTTCCAGAATTCTCTTACCAGTTTATGCAGTTCTTTTCTTGCCACATCGCCATACATTGCAGGGCCATGACCTGTTGCAATAACATTTGGTTCCAGGTTGGCCAATTGTTTAACTGAATAAGTGGCCGCACCCCAATCGGGTGTAAAATATTTGGGGGGTCCGCTTACATATTTTTTTTGTGTAGCCACTGCAAGGAAAGACTCCTGCATGGTAGTTACTATTGCATCTCCTGCAATCAACACACCATCTCTTTCACGAAACAAACTGATATGTCCATTTGTATGTCCGGGTGTATATAACCACTTCCAATCTTCAAGGCCCGGAACAGCACCCTGCTCTGTAGTTCCATTCATAGATTTGGAAGCCTCCAGTTCCCGGAGATGATTTTCAATATTAATGGGTGCTGAAGGATAGGTGAATGAAAGCAATGACATGGCACCGCCACCAACCGAAGGATCTGCCGGAGGATAAGAAACCTTACCGGTTAAATATGGCACTTCTTTATGATGACAATAAACTGGAACGCCCCATTCATCTGCCAGTTGCATTACAGACCCTCGGTGGTCGAAATGTCCGTGCGTCAAAATTATGGCTTTCGGCCTGCTGCCCCTGCTGCCAAAGATCCCGGCTACGAGGGTTTTTATTTTATTTCCTGTCGACTTTAATCCTGTATCTACCAGCACCCATTCTGTTCCTTCCTCATTCTGGATTATATAAACGTTTACAAAAAGGTCTTTCAGTCGCCATACGCCAGGAGCTACCAGCCAGCTGTTCTTACTTACCGATCTTTCTTCTGTGGCAGATTGTTCCCGCCTTTCCACTAGTGTCCGGTTCATAATTAATTGTTTGATGATTACTAAAAATGAACAAATAACATACCATGACCATGTATAAAACCGGAAAAGCAAATAAGAGAATTTGGTATGAATTACTACAAACGACCGCTATGCATTAGATTTGCCGGTATTTTAAAACCAACTTAGCTTACAATGACAGAGAAGATTAAAGTAGCCAATCCAGTTGTAGAACTGGATGGAGATGAAATGACAAGGATCATCTGGAAGTTTATAAAAGACAAACTTATTCTTCCTTATGTAGAAGTAGATATCAAATATTTTGATTTAGGTATTGAGTACCGCGACCAGACCAATGACAGGGTAACGGTTGATGCCGCAAATGCCATTAAACAATATGGCGTTGGTATCAAATGCGCCACTATCACCCCCGATGAAGGGCGTGTTGAGGAATTCAAGCTGAAACAAATGTGGAAGAGCCCTAATGGCACCATCCGTAATATTCTGGATGGAACGGTTTTCCGCGAACCCATCGTAATTAAAAACGTTCCGAGACTGGTAACTACCTGGGATAAACCAATTGTTGTGGGTCGTCATGCTTTTGGCGACCAGTACCGCGCGACGGATTTTGTAGTGAAAGGGAAAGGGAAACTTACCGTAACATTTGAAGGAGAGAATGGCGAAAAGCAGGAATACGAGGTTTATAATTTTTCCGGCGAAGGCGGTGTTGCCATGGCCATGTATAATACCGATGAAAGCATCAGGGGATTTGCGCGCAGCTGTATGAACATGGCTTTGCAAAAAGGTTGGCCTTTATACCTTAGCACTAAAAACACCATCCTTAAAAAATACGACGGTCGTTTTAAAGATATTTTCCAGGAGATATTTGACGCGGAATTCAAAGAAAAATTCGCTAACGCAAAAATAGTTTACGAACACAGGCTGATTGATGACATGGTAGCTTCTGCCTTGAAATGGAATGGGGGATTTGTGTGGGCTTGTAAAAACTACGATGGCGATGTTCAAAGCGACTCTGTTGCCCAGGGATTTGGTTCACTCGGACTCATGACATCTGTATTAGTTACCCCGGATGGAAAAACCATGGAAGCAGAAGCGGCGCATGGAACGGTTACGCGGCATTTTCGCGAACACCAGAAAGGAAATCCAACTTCAACCAATCCTATTGCTTCTATTTTTGCCTGGACAAGAGGACTGGCCTTCCGCGGTAAGCTCGATAACAACCAGGCACTGATAGACTTTTGCAATGCACTGGAAGCTGTTTGTATTGAAACCGTTGAAAGCGGAAAAATGACCAAGGATCTTGCACTCACTATCAATCCCGGAAAAGTAGAACACGGAAAAGATTATTTATATACCGAAGAATTCCTTGATGCGATAGATGAGAATTTGAGGAAGAGAATGGCTTAAAGGCAGGGTTTAGTTGTTTAGGTGTTTAGTTGTTTAGCAGAGTTCCTAAAATGGAAATATTTTTGGAGTTAAATTTTATTGATTTAAAATTCTGGGGGGCTCTATAAAACTATAATCCCTGATGGAGATTTTCTCTAAACGACTAAACAACTAAACTTACTAAACCTCCTAAACCCTTCAACCCCCCTTCACCACCTCCACCCCATGCATCTCCTCAAACCTAAGCCTGCATTGAACTTCGTCGGCTTTGGGAATGCCGATCTTCATGCGGCAAAATAGTTGCATTTCACTTTCAATTACTATGCAACCGTACCTTTTCACTGTCATCATTACTTCATTCATAAGCGTATAATCGAAATTCAATTCATAATTGATCAAAACAGGTTTTTGTATGATGGGCGTTAATTGCAGTGCAAGTGAAGTAGCCGTTTTATAAGCATTGATCAATCCCGGAACACCTAATAATGTACCTCCAAAATAACGCACAACCACAACCGCAATATTGGTAAGGCCTTTGCTGTCGATCTGTCCAAGTATAGGCTTACCGGCACTTCCCGAAGGCTCGCCATCGTCACCGGCACGAAAATTATTTCCATCTGTTCCAATTCTGTAGGCAAAACAATGATGCACCGCTTTTGGATGTTCTTCTTTTAATGCTTTGATTCTTTTTTTAAAATCATCTGCAGAAAGAATTGGAAAAGCATAGGCAAGAAAGCGGCTTCCCCGGTCCTTGAATTCAGCAAAAGATGGTTTTTCTATGGTGTTATAATGATCAGGAAGTGACATTATTGTTTTTATAGTATTGAATAAGATCCTTATTGATGGTTTCTGTATTCATCAATAAATGATTTGACAAAACAGGAGAAGGAAGTCCTTTTCCTATAGTTAAAGCAGTATTTCTAATTACAATGGCTTCATCGTACAATCCTTCGTTAATAAAACTCTGAAGTAATTGTGCGCCGCCTTCAATCAATACAGACTGAATTCCCATCTGGTATAAAGCATGTATAACCTGAGAAGGCATATCGGAATCACGACCTATCTGGTAATAGTGAACCTGGCTGGACTTCCACCCATTTTTCAAATCTGCAATGGAATGTTTTCCATAATTAAAAACAATGGCCGGTGTAGCGCCGTCAAAAATTTTTAAATACGTGGGCAGTGAACAATCAGGATCGAGCACCAGGCGCACAGGATCCTTGCCAGGCCAAAGCCTGGTATTTAAAGCCGGATCGTCGAGAAGTGCGGTGCGTTTCCCCACCATGATAGACATCACACCTCCTCTCCATTTATGCACCAGGCGATTGGTAAGATCATTCGAAATTAAAAGCCTGCTCATTACAGATGATTCATGAGCAATAAAATGGTCTGCGGTTTCCGACCATTTTAAAATTATATAAGGACGATGAAGCGTGTGAAATAAAAAAAACTTTTTATTGATAGCTACACATTCCTTTTCCAGTATCCCTGATTGCACCTCTATTCCTGCAGCTATCATTTTTTCAATTCCTTTGCCATTAACTTCATGAAAAGGGTCGCGACAACCAACCACCACTTTTTGAATGTTATTTTTTATAATCAGATCTGCGCAGGGAGGCGTTTTACCAAAATGAGCACAGGGTTCCAGTGAAACATATAAAGTTGAGGCAGGAATGAGGTGTTTTTTATTTAAAACAACAGCATTAATACAATTAACCTCGGCGTGAGCGCCGCCATACTCCTTGTGATAGCCTTCTCCTATAATTTTATTTTCATGTACCAGAACAGCGCCCACCAAAGGATTAGGCGCAACCTTGCCTTTGCCAAGGGCTGCGAGTTGAAGGCAACGGTGCATAAAAGCATTGTGTACGCTGGAATTCATTAAGGGCACAAAAATATACCAGTATGTTTTAAGTTTGGGATATGAAAATAAGAGAAGCCGTGTTTTTCATTGCCAGCAGTATTGCTTCCATTTATGATGAAGGAGAAGCAGAGAGCATTGCCAAATTACTGGCAGAACATATTACTGGTTATGAACCCGCTCAACTTCTGCTAAAGAAAGATGAATTTCAGGCAGAACTATCAAAGGAAAACCTTCAACCATTTATTGAAAGGCTTTTAAAACATGAGCCTATCCAATATATCATGAAAAAGGCCTGGTTTTATGGACTGGAATTATATATTGAACCCTGGGTATTAATTCCAAGACCTGAAACTGAAGAATTGGTTGACTGGGTAATAAAAGATATAAAAGCTTCGGGAAAGGAAGTTTTTGAAAAAAAGCCATTTCACCCCGATGAAACAACTTCGTTAAAAATAATGGATGTATGCACCGGAAGCGGATGCATTGCGCTGGCCTTGAAGAAGACAATGCCCCTGGCAGAAGTCTGGGGATGCGATATCAGTGATGAAGCCATGAATATTGCAAGAAGAAACGGATCCTCGCTTGATATCAGGGTGGATTTCCAGGGACTTGATTTTTTAGATTACCACCAGCATGCATTTCTGCCTTCTGTAGATATAGCAGTTTGCAATCCACCTTATGTTCCTATGCAGGACAAAGGTGAAATGAAAGCTAATGTGCTTGACTTTGAACCACATATTGCATTATTTGTAAAAGATAAAGATCCATTGGTGTTCTACCGAGCGCTTGCCCAATACTGCGTACACAGGCTGCACCCTCATGGAAAGGTTTATATGGAAGTGCATGAAAAACTAGCCGGAAACGTGGCAGAAATTTTCAGGGAGTTGAATTATTCGGTTACAATAAGAACCGACATGCAGGGAAAAGAAAGAATGGTTCGGGCAATGCGGTTGAATTGATTATTTAACATGCACGCCAACTTTGGCATTATACTTCTTAGCAATATTCATGATCTTAAAAACCTCCCCCCAATAAGCGCTGGTATCGGCATTTACAATTACGGAAGGAGTATCTATCGCCAGCCGTGCATTTTCTATCTGCATTTTCAGCAGTGAATCTATATTATTGAAGTCAATGGGTGTCTGGCCCAGGAAATACTGGTGATCTTTATTAACCGAAACAATAATATTCTGCCTTGCCTTCATATCTTTTGATCCGCGTGGATTGTTCACTCTTACCAGGTTAGGATTGGCCAGTGTTGATGCTATCAGAAAGAACAAAAGCAATATAAACAGGATATCATTCAGGGGACCTGTATGAATTTCTGAATGTGCTCTTAATTTTCTTCGAATGTTCATAGCTGTTATTTAATAATAAAATCCTTACCTGGTTGGCTCCTGTAAAACATCAAGGAACTCGGAACTTGAAGCCTCCATCTTATTGGCGGTTTTATCAACCTGCGTTGTTAGAAAATTATGAGCGATATAGGCAATCAGTCCAATTATAAGACCGGCAGCCGACGTGATCATTTTTGTATAGATACCATTGGCCATGGTTTGAATAGAGAAATCACCTGTGGCAGCTAGGCTGTAGAACAACTGGAACATACCAATAATGGTTCCCAGAAACCCGAACATAGGTGCGATACCTGCAATTAATGCCAGCACGGAAAGGTTTCTTTCCATATTGTATAATTCAAGTTTACCAACATTCTCCATACTTCTTTCAATATTCTCTATAGGCTTGCCTATACGTTGAATTCCTTTATCAATGATGCGTGCTACAGGAGAATTGGTATTCTTGGCAAAGCTTCGCGCAGCCGAAACATTACCGGTAACAATATGATCACGAACAATATTCATAAAATTGCTGTCGATCTGCGAAGCTTTTTTAATGGCTATAAATCTTTCAATGAAAACATAAATGGTAACAACAAAGAGAAATAAAAGTGGAATCATGATCCATCCACCCATGGTAAGCAATTCTCCGAGGCTGATACTTCCGTCCTGGTTGATATCTGTTGCCGATGCTGTTCCTAAACTATCTACTATCTGTAGCAGGTTTATCATACAAATGATTCTTTTGCGGGTAAATGTAGTATAACGTGATGAATAACGTGATTCAGGATTGAATATTTTATCCAGTAAATAACCACATTGAAATTTATCCCGGAACAGCCGGGATTTAACGTTTTAAAACAATTAATCAGTGGTATAGTTTGCAAAAACCTTAAGGCTTAGGCTTTATATTCCGCGCCGGCCTGTTTCACCATCAGGGCCTGTATTTGCTTCATGGTATTTTCCATACCGTCGGGACTTCCATCCAAAAATATTACATTGCCCTTTCCATATTCTGCAAAGTTCTTAATGGCTTCCGTCCACATGCTGAAAAGAATTACATTAGTATCGAGGTTGGCC
>JAEZCV010000024.1 GCA_023429985.1 Bacteroidota bacterium
CTTTTCTTTTTAAGAACTCATCCGCGCCATCTGCGCAAGGGAATGATTGAAATTTCAACAGCAAGTTTCAATCTGCGGAAATCAGCGGGAAACAAAAAAAATATTTCCCGCGGATGGCGCGGATTGAAAAAGTCATTTGTTTGTTCAAAATGCACCTGCGCAGATCTGCGCAGATCGGAAACTTTAGGAACAAGGGAAAAAAATGCTAGCATAGATCACTTTGAATGGATCAAAAAAAAATGGATAAATCCATTTAATACAATTTCTCCGACAATTCATAAGCCCACGATTGAAACCGTGGGCTTTCTAACAGGGAACCCAAAATGGCTTAAAACCATATTCTTATTTACTTCATTATCATTTAACCGCTGAATATGACAACTAACGGATATTCGAACCTTGATCTTTTGCCCCGGCTATCCCGAAGCTAACACGGAGCTATCCCGGAGCAGACACGGAGCAGATACGGAGCAGATGGCTTCTGCTCCGTATCTGCTCCGACAGTCCTCCGGCAATCCTCCGTCATTCCTATAAGATTTCTATATCCCAAAAAGCATGGTCCCTGCCTCTCAATCCTCCCCTTTGCATATTAGAAAATTGCCAAATTCCATCATTGGCAAAGTTTTCGCATTTTTGCAGCTATGGTTGCCATACAGAAGCCTGTGTATTCCCTGCTCGTTGAAAAAAAACAAAAAGGAGAAAAATCCTTTGCTGTGCTGATAGACCCCGATAAGGTAACCAGGTCATCTATTGAAAAAATTACTTCCCTGGCAGTAGCTTCCTGCGTTGATTTCCTGTTTGTGGGCGGCAGCCTTGTCATTTCCGATCACCTGGACGACTGCATTCGCCAGATCAAAGCCCTTTGTTCCATACCGGTATTGCTTTTCCCTGGAAGTCCCTCCCAGGTGAGCAAAGAGGCTGATGCGCTTTTATATTTATCACTGATCTCTGGTAGAAACCCTGAGCTTTTAATTGGACAGCACGTAATATCAGCCCCCTTTGTAAAAAAGAGCGGACTGGAGATCATTCCTACCGGTTATATGGTAATTGATGGTGGCGCAGCTACAACTGTTTCCTATATCAGCAATGCCACACCCATACCGGCCGACAAAGCCGAAATTGCCATGTGTACCGCCATGGCGGGTGAAATGCTGGGCATGAAACTGATTTATATGGATGCAGGCAGCGGCGCGCGAAAAGCCATCACGGAAGAAATGATCCAGGCGGTGGCCGGCCAGATAGATGTTCCCTTAATTGTGGGCGGCGGCATTCGTGATGCCGAAAAAGCTTACCTCAATTGCAAGGCAGGTGCGGATGTTATTGTGGTGGGGAATGCAATTGAAAAAGATGTTGCTTTGATGAGTGAAATAGCAGCGGCAATACATGCAGTTCCCAGCATCACAAAATAAATCCATTGAAATTTTCCCAGGTAGCGTTTTTATTTGTATTGACCATTACAGGTTACTTCTTTTTTATAAACCTGGGTGACCTTCCGGTAAGGATCTGGGATGAATCGCGCAATGCAAACAATGCACTATATATGCTTTGGTATGGAAACTGGCTGGTTCCGCATTACGAAGGCGCGCCCGATATGTGGAATACCAAACCTCCCCTTTTGATCTGGTTACAGGTTGTTAGCATGAAATTTTTGGGGATATCCGAATTTGCTATAAGGCTACCAGCAGCAATTTCAGGGCTTCTAACTGCAATGATATTGTTCAGGTTTTCATCCGGTTATTTAAAAAATATTGGTGCGGGCTTGCTTACAAGCATGGTTTTGTGCACTACCATGGCCTACCTCATGAATCATGGTGCACGAACTGGAGATTATGATGCTTTGCTGGTTTTATTTATGACGGCATCTGCCCTCTGTTTTTTTAAGTATATGCAAGGAGAAAGAAACTATGCTTTTCACTTCTGGATCTTACTTTCAATGGCAGTTCTAACAAAAGGGGTGGCAGGAATGATGCTCATTCCCGGACTATTCATTTTTCTCGTCTTTCAAAAAAAACTGGTTTCTACTTTTCAACATAAAAAAATTTGGCTGGGATCAGGTGTTTTTATTTTACTTGTTGCAGGTTATTATCTATCAAGGGAAACTGTAAATCCAGGTTATTTAGAGGCAGTATATAATAATGAAATTGGTGGCCGTTACCTTGAAACACTAGAAGCTCACCAGCACCCTTTTGATTATTATTATGAACAGATGAAGCCCAGAGGATTTCGTTACTGGTTCTGGTTTGTATTACCTGCATTTGTTGCTGGATTTTTGAATTCCAGCCAGAAAATTAAAACCTTCACCTTGTTTAATTTTTTAATGGTGTTTCCATTATTTATCATTTTATCCCTGGGAGGAACAAAACTTGAATGGTATGTTCTGCCAATTTATCCTTTTCTGGTCATGCAAATTGGCTGGTTCCTATACAACATCCTAAAATTTACAATCTCTTTCATTTCGCACAATTATTTTAAAAAGTTTGCTGCGCTGTTAATTCTCGCCCTTTTATTTTACATTCCAGTAAATAATGGATTGAAGTGGATTCATGATTTTAAAGAATTCCCATGGGATGTGGAGCCTCATCAACCTGGTTACTGGCTTAAGAATGCAATGGAAAGAAAAAGAAATTTGAATGATCATGTTGTACTTTATGAAGGATATTCAGGACAGATTGATTTTTATCTCAACCGGCTGAAAAAGCAGGGAATAACAACAGAGTTGAAATTTCAGGCGACGGGATTAAATAAGGGTGATAAAGTACTCGTTAATCAACAAAAAATTGAATTGCAATTGAAAGATAAATACAGTCTGCAGTTATTGGAAGAAAAATATGGATGCAGGCTATATCTAATAACCGGCATGCATGAAAAATGAAATTGTTCTTAGCATAATTATTCCCGTTTACAACGAGGAAAAAAACATCAGACTATTGCATGAGCGCCTGACCATTGTGCTTTCAACCATCACAGATAATTATGAAATTCTTTGGGTGAATGACAGGAGTAATGATAATACGCTGGATATTATAAAAGAATTGGTATTATCACACAGCCGTAATCGTTATATAAGCCTGAGTAGGAACTTCGGGCACCAAAAATCTATTACTGCCGGCATTGACAAATGCAAGGGGAAAGCAGCTGTAATTATGGATGGGGACCTCCAGGATCCTCCTGAACTTATTCCGGAACTTTGGAAAAAGTATATAGAGGGATATAAAGTTGTTTATGCAAAAAGAAGAGTGAGAAAAGGAGAAAGCTATTTTAAAAAATCAACTGCTGCTTTTTTTTACCGGTTAATGAAGAAAACTTCAGGTGTTGAAATACCACTTGACACAGGTGATTTCAGGCTAATTAACCGTACCATAATTGATCATTTAAAACAAATGCCTGAACAGGATAAGTTTATCAGGGGGCAAATTGCATGGATTGGGTATGACCAGACATTTGTTTTATACGACCGGCAGGAGAGGCTGGAAGGAAAAACCAAATTTGGATTTTTTAAAATGTTGCACTTTGCTCTTGACGGGATTACTGCTTTTTCAAATTACCCTTTAAGAATTGTAAGCCTGACAGGGTTTGCCGTTTCAATACTGGCATTTATAATTATACTTTATGCTCTCTATTCAAAATTTATAAAGGATGAAGTAATTTCAGGGTGGACTTCTCTTATCATCAGTGTTTTATTCCTGGGTGGAATTCAGCTAATTTCTATTGGAATAATTGGGCAATATATCAGCCGTATTAACAGTGATGTGAGAAAAAGACCACTCTACATTATAGAGGAAGAAAGTTAATAATTATTTCTTCTCCTCTACCCTTTCATAATGAATGATCATATACTCGATCTTTAAGGAAAGGCTTTTATCGGTTAGCTTAATGATCTCCGCAGGAAGGTCTACATCTTCGTCTTCCACGTCGCGGCTTTGCGTAAGTGTTTTGCCGTCGGCTTCCAGTTTATAAATACCGGTTCCCACTACTGCTCCTCCTTTTTCGGGTGGCATGGTGGTAGAGAATTTTCCTTTACCATCCAGGCAAATGATCATTCCCAATGCGCCATTGCGTATTTCCTCAGCTTCTTCTTTATCCATTTCTTCAATGATCTCTACGGACTTGATCTTCCAGCAACCAATGATCTTTTCGCTGTTGCTTTGCTGTGCGTGTAAAGAAATTGTTCCAAAAAATAATAGGAAAATAAATGAGAAATATAAATGTTTCATTCCACTTTTGAAATTTAAGTTAAGCATTTGTGGGCAGAGAATAGACCGCTGATGACAAGATTGGCCAGATTTGCACAGATGGAGGCAAATAGAACAGTGAGAAAACAGATTGATTGAGAATTATATTAATAAAAAAGATACATCTTTATAATATTTCCTCAGCTCTTACACTTTCTGTGTTAATCTGGCCAATCTGCGTCATCTGCGTTCCATAAATCCAAAAAATTTAATCAACCACTCTTGTTGGCGTATCCTTTCCTTCAACAATGCTCCTGCTGCTTAATGCAATGGCCTTAATGATCTCCACCATATTTTCCAGATCGAGTGTTGATACTTCATCACTTGGTTTATGATAGTGAGGCTCGTCCTCCATTTTAGCGGTGGAAATAGTATGCGCCGGAACACCCAAAGCTGCAAGTGTTGCATTATCGGAACGATAGAATAATTGCTGGTCGGGATATGGATCGGGAAGGAATTTAAATTTACTTCCTTCAAGATTCCTCTGCAAAATGTTTCCCAGGTTGCTTTTTTCATAACCGGTAATAAAAGCCGAATTCTTCCCCCATTTACTTTCCGTTCCTATCATTTCAATATTCATCATTGCGATGATTTGCGCAGGATCGTACTGATGTGAAAAATACCTGGAACCAAAACCTCCAATTTCTTCTGCTGTAAAAGCTACAAACACCAGTGTTCTTTCCTGCGGACCAAGATTCTTATAATAATTGGCCAGCATAATTACTGCCGTTACACCCGCTGCATCATCATTGGCTCCGTTATAGATGCTGTCGCCTTTAATGGGTTTACCTACACCTACATGATCGTAGTGCGCGGAAAAGATCACGTATTCATTCGACCTGCTTTTTCCCGGAAGTACACCTACAATGTTGGCATATGGCGTTGAAACAAATTCGTGTTCTGCTTTAATGGTAAATATTTCAGGAAGAGAGGAAGCTAATACAAAAACGATGTTGGGCACATCTGCAAAAATTTGTCTTTTTAAAAAACTCAGTCTTGGAAATTGTTTTGCAAAACCTGTATCAACAATTACAATTGTATTTTTTCTACCAGATGCAAGGTCCCTTGCTTTTTGAAAAATGTTTTCACCTGCATTGATATAGGCTGTTTCATAACCGGATTTCTCATTCACTTTAAAATCCTTTTCTGCGGTTAGAACCAATACGTTTTTTACGTCGCCCTCGCGGTCCTCAATTTCAAATTTTATTTCTTTTTGCCTGGGCTGCAACATAACAAATTCCTGCCTGAAATTATTTCCATTGATATCTTCAAGACCGGCCTTCCTGAATTCTTCAGCAATAAAAGATGCGGCTTTTTCTATATGAGGTGTTCCAGCTTTTCTACCCATCATTTCATCGGCAGCCAGGATGTTCTCAATCCGTGAAACTTCATCAACACGGATTATCTCATTTTCTTTCTGTGCACATAGCTGGAGGGAAGTAAAAGCTACGAACAGGAGGAATAGGTTCTTCATAAGGAAGATTAAATTTTTAATTGAAATATTAATTAGTGAAAATGGTTAACAGGTGAAATTAAAAGCTCATCATCTCTTTGAACTTCACCGTTTGCCTGCGGCTCACCTCAATTTTTTCGCCGCCTTTTAATTCAAGCAGTAAACCTCCATTGAAATAAGGCTCTATTTTTTCAATCATGCGCAGATTTACAATGTGTTTGCGGTTAGCGCGAAAGAATACTTTTTCATCCAGGCGGTCTTCCAAAGCATTGAGTGATTTTAATATCAGTGGTTTGTTGGTTCCGAAAAATACTTTTGCATAGTTACCCACGCTTTCAAACAATCGCACTTCTCCCAGTTTTACAAACCAGCACCTTTCGCCATCCTTCACAAAAACCTGGTCGGCCTCACCCAGTATGGATGTATTGGAATCCTGCAAAGATGCAGGCCTGTCGTAAGTTCCGTTGGTTCCGGTTCGTTTAATTTTTTCAACTGCATCTGCCAGTCGCTTCGGCTCAACAGGTTTTAATAAATAATCAAGTGCATTTACTTCAAAAGCCTTTAAAGCATATTCGTCGTAAGCTGTGGTAAAGATCACCTGGGGTGCCTGGTCGAGTTCCGATAACATATCGAAACCTGTTTTTCCGGGCATTTGTATATCCAGAAAAATAAGATCGGGGTTATGCTGTTCAATTTTATGAATACCTTCTTCTGCATTGGAAGCTTCATCCACCACTTCAATTTCGGGATACTCCTGCAGTAGTTTTCTTAATTCCGCACGTGCCAGTCTTTCATCATCAATTAAAATTGCTCTCATGTTAGTATTAATTTAAAACGGGTATTGAAACTTTTGCTTCCACCAGTTCATCGTTGAACTGGTGAATTTTAAAACTTGCTTTTTCGCCATACAACAATCCCAGCCTGTCCATAGTGCTTGATACGCCAAAACCTTTGTTGGAAGCACCTCCATTTAAAAAACCTGTGTTTTGAACACTTAATTCATGGAAATTATCTTTAAAATCGGAAACGATCTTTACCACTCCTCCTTTCATTTGTTTGCTGATGCCATGCTTGATGGCATTTTCCACCAGTGTTTGCAACATCATGGGCGGCACCTGCTGTCCCAGTGTTTTATCATCTATTTCGTATTCCACTTTCAGCCTGTCTTCAAAGCGCATATTTTCCAGTGCCAGGTAATTTTTTACAATACTTAATTCTTCTTCCAGGGTAACCGTTTCACCTTTTTCTGTATTTAAACTACTTCTTAATATACTTGATAATTCAGTAATGGCTCTTCTTGCTCTTTGGGGATTTTCATCAATCAATGCACGGATGCTGTTGAGGGCATTAAAGATAAAGTGAGGGTTGATGTGCGCTTTGATGGTTTTTAATTCAAGCGACTTTACAAGTGCTTCCAGTTGCAATGTATCGAGTTGCTGCTTACGGCTCTTGGCAACATAATGGTACATGAAGTAAATACAGTTCCAGATGAAAATGAGTACAAAGGAGGAAGAAAGGTTGTAAAAGAAATGAATATGGAAAGGTGCCGGCCTGCCGGTTGGATAAAGTTTATAATAAGATTCAAACGGTGTTTGAGCCAGTGAAAAAAAGCTGGAGAACAATAAAGTAAGTATAGCCAGCAAAATTACCTGGTGATTGATAGGCCTGAAAAGGATGGCGTTTCGTTTTATGATCAGCCGCATGAAATGCGAACTGATTATTCCCATTTCCAGGAAGAACAGTAAACGGCAAAGCATGGCTGGTTTGAACTGGCCAAACAAGAATGCAAAAAACAGGTTGATGAGTCCAAATAAGCCCCAGCCTAATATCTGGAAGGTCCAATACCTCGGTATCTTCAGCTGCATGGTATAAAGTTAATAAGGTCGATGGTTATGGGGAATGTAAATATACGAATGGTGAGTGGTGAATGGTGAGTGGTGAGTAGTGAATAGTGAATAGTGAATAGTGAATGGTGAATACCCTGTGACCGTTATGAGGCTGTTAAGGTTTGGTACCCGCTCCCGCTCTGTTTCTCCGCTCTGTTTCTCCGCTCTGTTTCTCCGCTCTCCTTCTCGCCCTGTTTTTGTTTCTTGTTCAAATGTCAAAAAATAAAATATTTTTACAGCTTAATCAATGCCAATGCAGATTTTAGCCGGGCCCTTGTTGCAGGCGATCAATTCACCCGAAGACCTAAAGAAGATCCCCAAAGAACAACTCCAGCAGGTTTGCCAGGAATTGCGCCAGTACATTATAGATGTGGTAAGCGTTCATGGAGGCCATTTTGCCGCCAGCCTGGGCGTGGTTGAACTGAGCGTGGCGCTCCATTATATTTATAACACGCCTTACGACCAGCTGGTTTGGGATGTGGGCCACCAGGCTTATGGACATAAGATCCTTACCGGCCGCCGCGAAAGCTTTCCTTCCAACAGAAAGTATAAAGGACTAAGCGGTTTTCCAAAAAGATCGGAAAGCGAATACGATACTTTTGGCGTTGGCCATTCATCCACCTCTATTTCTGCTGCTTTGGGAATGGCCATGGCAGCCAAATACAAGGGCGAGACCGACCGCAAATCTGTGGCCGTTATTGGCGACGGCTCCATGACCGCCGGGATGGCCTTTGAAGCACTTAACCATGCCGGCGTTACAGATGCCGATATGCTCATCATTTTAAATGATAACTGCATGAGCATCGATCCCAATGTGGGTGCTTTGAAAGAATACCTTACGGATATCACCACCTCCTATACCTATAACAAGATCAGGGACGACGTTTGGAACCTGCTTGGAAAGCTTCCCGTAGGTAAAAGATTCACCCGTGAAATGGCCAGCAGGCTTGAAGCGGGTGTAAAAGGAATGGTTTCCAAGAACAGTAATTTGTTTGAAGCCCTCAACCTCCGGTATTTCGGTCCTATTGACGGACATAACATTACCAAGCTTGTTGATACTTTAAAGGACCTGAGAAATATTCCCGGACCCAAGATACTGCACATAGTTACCGTTAAAGGAAAGGGTTATTCGCTGGCCGAAAAAGACCAGACGCGCTGGCATGCTCCCGGACTGTTTGATAAGATCACCGGTGAGATCTTTAAAAAGAAATACGAACTTCCGCAGCCTCCCAAATACCAGGATGTTTTTGGTCATACTATTATTGAACTGGCAGAAAAAAATAAAGAGATCTTTGGCATTACTCCTGCCATGCCCAGCGGATCGTCGTTGAAATTTATGATGGAGCAAATGCCCGACCGCGCTTTTGATGTAGGCATTTGCGAGCAGCATGCGGTAACGCTTAGTGCGGGAATGGCCACGCAGGGAATGAAGGTTTTCTGTAACATCTATTCTTCTTTCATGCAACGCGCTTTCGACCAGGTGGTGCATGATGTGGCCATTCAAAAACTGCCCGTGGTATTTTGCCTCGACCGCGCCGGACTGGTGGGCGAGGATGGACCAACGCACCATGGCGCTTACGATATTCCCTACTTCCGTTGTATTCCCAATATGATCATTTCGGCTCCCATGAACGAGCAGGAATTAAGGAACCTGATGTACACCTCTCAATTGGAAACCATCAAATTACCCTTTGTAATCCGCTACCCGCGCGGAGAAGGTGTGATGCCGGAGTGGAAAAAACCTTTCGAAGAGATAGCAATTGGAAAAGGAAGAAAGATCAGGGATGGAAAGGATATTGCCATACTTTCTTTTGGACATCCGGGCAATTTTGCTGCTGCTGCCATCCGCGACCTGAGAAACGAAGGATTACAACCTGCACATTACGATCTTCGTTTTGCCAAGCCTCTTGACGAGGAATTACTTCATGAAGCTTTGAGCAATTATGGTAAGATCATAACCGTTGAAGATGGAACGATTGTTGGCGGCATAGGCAGTGCGGTAGCGGAATTCATGTCGCAGCACGGTTATAAGAACGACCTGAAAATGCTGGGCATTCCCGATCGCATTGTAGAACATGGAACGCTGAAAGAACTCCACCGCGAATGTGGTTATGATGCAGAAGCAATTGCTGATGCAGTGAGAGAGATGAGCAGGGAAATGGTTGGCGTTGAAGTTAGGGGTTAGCTTACAACAACCTCATATGCTCTTCATCCGTAAGGCCTTCCTGGGTTTCGTTGTATTCTATAATAAAATTATTCATGCCTTCACCCATAATGATCTTCAGGAATTTTCCCTGCACCAGTTCCAGCATGGAAAGGAACATGAATATGGCGTGAACACGGTTTTCCACTCTTTCAAATATTTTTTCAAAGCTGAGGGTTCTTTCACTTTGTGCAATTGAAATCAGGTCGGTTTTTGTTTGCTCAATGGAATAGTTATAGCGGACAACTGTGTGTGTTGGTTTATTGAACCTGTCGTGGTATTTCTGCATTACACGTTCGAAGGCCTTCATCAGTTTGAACATGGTAATGGTTTGCACTTCGGTGCCTTCGCTGGCTTCTTCACCAATGCTGGATAATTCTTTCTGAATATTTCCTCTTTTGATCATCAGCATACGGTCGGCTTCCATCAAAGCCATTTCTGCTGCAGCCTCCTTGTATTTTTTGTATTCAAGAATTTTATCTACCAGCTCCTGTCGGGGATCGATCTCGTTTCCGGAAGCATCAACTTCCTTGCGCGGCAACAGCATTTTTGCCTTGATGCGCATAAGGGTTGATATGAATAAAATGAATTCGCTGGAAAGTTCAATGTTCAGGGTTTCCTGCTCGTGAATGTATTCAAGAAAATCTTTAATGATACGTGTAATGGGGATATTATAAATATCCAGTTCATCTCTTTCAATGAAAAATAAAAGGAGATCGAAAGGGCCTTCGAACTGGGCTAATTTTATCTGGTATGTTGAGATCAATGTTGGTGTTTTAATTGCTACGGAATAGGGATCATCCCGGTAAGTAAACCGGGATTATAATTAATTATTGTTGACTATCTTTTGTTTAACGCATCTCTTATTTCCATCAATAGTTTTTCCTGTGTTGTATATTCAGGTGCAGCGGTAGTTGCGGCTTCGGCCTTTGCTTCCTTCTTCCTTCTCATTTTATTAATACCTTTTACCAGCAGGAAGATCACGAATGCCAGGATCAGGAAATTGATCAATACAGAAACAAAGTTTCCCCAGGCAAATACGGGACCTGCGGCTTTTGCTTCTTCCAGTGTTAATCCTGAAGGAACTTCTTCGCTCAATGGAATATAAAGGTTGCTGAAATCAGAATTAAAAAACACTCCAATTACAGGCATGATCAGGTCATTCACTACCGAATCAACAATTTTTCCAAAGGCAGCACCAATGATAACGCCAATAGCAAGGTCCATTACATTTCCCTTTAAGGCGAATTCGCGGAATTCTTTTACAAAACCCATAATGATAGATTTAGAAATCTAAGGTAGTTAACACATCACGGCTTTTCGCCCTTCAAAATCAACTGTGGATATTTAGGGAAATTATCTGGATTACTTCATAGTGTCATTTAATTTTATTGGACTATTAAAATTGTTTGCAGTGGTAATACCTGGTTGGGCATTCCGGGATCAAAAAATAAAATCGTTTTCAATGAGGCCCATGATGCAATTTTGCAAACTATGTCGAGGTTCAACGCGGTGAATTGGCTGATCTTTATTTTACTGACCGTTATCTGGGGAAGTTCATTTATTTTAATGAAGAAAGCCACCGAGGGTTTGTCGGGCATGCAGATAGGCGCTGTTCGAATTGCAGCAGCAGCCATTGTATTACTTCCTTTTGGAATTTATTTTTTAAGAAAAATTCCAAAAAACAAACTGTTGCTGGTGATTCTGTCCGCCTTTCTCGGCACATTTTTCCCGGCCTTTCTTTTTGCTTATGCCATTGAAAAAAATGTTGATTCTTCTCTTGCAGGAATTTTAAATTCCCTTACGCC
Source organism: Bacteroidota bacterium (assembly GCA_023429985.1). Classification (GTDB taxonomy): domain Bacteria; phylum Bacteroidota; class Bacteroidia; order Chitinophagales; family Chitinophagaceae; genus Flavisolibacter. The sequence continues at coordinate 11,583 of JAEZCV010000024.1, forward strand.
ATTATTTGTTGTATTGATAGGTTTTATCTTTTTTCATGCATCGGTTCAAAAAAGAAAAGTGCTGGGTGTTATAATTGGTTTTGCAGGTCTTGTTTTATTAAGTCTCTCCCGTGGAAGCATCAGTTTTGAGGACTTAGGTTACACCTTGTTGATACTGTTAGCCACATTTTTTTATGGGTTGAACGTGAATATTGTCAGTCATAAACTCAAAGCCATTCCACCCATGCCTATGGCAGCTGTTTCTTTGAGTTTTATAGGAATCCCCGCCTTTATAATTTGTTTGCAGCAGGAAATTTATGCTCTCTGGCAAAGCAGTGCAGATGCGCGGTGGTCCATACTCGCCTCGGCTCTCCTGGGCATTATTGGAACAGCCATTGCCACCGCGGTATTTTATGTATTGATAAAAAGAGCAGGGGGTTTGTTTGCTTCGCTGGTTACTTATGGCATTCCTGTAGTTTCCATTATCTGGGGATTGTGGGATAATGAGAATGTAACAGCTTTGCAGGTGGCCTGCCTGGGCCTGATACTGGGCGGTGTATATGTTGCCAATAAGAATTAATGCTGTTTTAAACAGCCATAATTTCCTTCTCTTTCTGGGCAAGGTGTTTTTCCACCATAGCAATGAACTTATCTGTAACCTGTTGCACCTCTCCTTCGGCATCTTTGGCGGCATCTTCACTCAGCCCGTTTTTCTGTGCTTTTTTAATGCTTTCAATTGCATCGCGACGAATATTCCGAACAGCCACTTTGGAACTTTCTCCTTCGGCCTGGCAGCGTTTTACCAGTTCGCGGCGGCGTTCTTCGGTTAAAGGAGGTAGAAATAAACGGATCATCACGCCATCGTTCTGGGGATTGATACCAATATTGGAGGCAATGATGGCGCGTTCTATTGCTGCCAGCATATTTTTTTCCCAGGGCTGCACGGTTAGCGTGCGGGCATCAAGTGCACTGATGTTGGCCACCTGGTTAATGGGTGTGGGTGAACCATAATAATCTACCATAATGCCATCGAGCATTTGAGGATTTGCTTTTCCGGCACGGATCTTAGCCAGTTCCACTTCCAGGTGTCCAATGGCTTTCTTCATGGAATCTTCCGCAATATCCAGGGCGAGGCTCACTTCTTCGGCTGACATATTATTAGGATTTAGATGCGCAAATCTAGGGTTTTTATGCTTTTAGCACATAGCTATGGTTTTTGAAATAATTCCCTGCTAACAATATCGCATAAAAAAACCCGGCAATGCCGGGTCGATAAAAATTCTGGCTGGTTTTATTGTTCTACCGCAGCTGCTTCCGACTTAAGAGAAACAACTTTAGTGGTAGGCGGAACAACCAGTTCCTTTATGTCTTTATTATGCTGGAAAGATTTTGCCACCACCAGTTTGCGCACCGGCTTTTTAAAATAGATGAGTGCTCCTACCAGTCCATACATTACAAAGATCATCAGGGTAATGAGAAAGGTAGTTCCCATAGTTCTTCCGAAATAGGCCATAGCAATGAAGGATAAGTTCAATCCAAAACAGCTAAATGCAACCTGGCTATGGTTAAGTCCGCGATCGAGCAGCAGGTGATGTATATGAAGCCTGTCGGGTGCAAACGGCGACCTTTTCCTGCTGATCCTGATACTAAATACTCTTAAGGTATCCAGCAGCGGCACTACCAGGATAGAAAAACCAATGGCTGCAGCCGATTGTATGGGTAGAGCGGAAGCCGTATTCCCGGCAACATTAATGAATTTTATAACTAATAAAGCGTTGATCAGTCCCAGCAACAACGAACCCGAATCGCCCATGAAAATTTTTGCCGGGTGATAATTATACACCATAAAAGCCACCAGGCAGGCTGTTAATGAAAAAGACAGCAGGGCATAGGTTTCCAGTCCGGCGGTTAAAAAGTAGGTTCCAAACACCGCGGTGGAAAGAATTCCCAGGAAACTGGCCAGTCCGTCAACACCGTCAATAAGGTTAAAAGCATTGATAACTACAATAATAGTGGCGTAAGAAAGCATAATGCCCGCAAAGGCAGGAATTTCATTTATTCCAAAGAAACCATTCATGCTTTCTATGCGGATACCGCCTAAATGGATAAGAATGGCGGCTGCGGCCAGCTGTCCAAAAAATTTCTTTGTAGGAGATAATATTAATATATCATCTTTAAGTCCTAAAAAGAAAATTACCATTGATGCAGCAAAAATGTACTGGAAACCAGAAGATTCTCTAAAGGACACAGAAAGAAGCGTAGCTACAAACAACCCAATAAAAATGCCCACTCCACCAAGTGAAGCGATTGGTTTGGTATGAAGCTTCCTTGCATCAGGAAGATCAAAAAGCTTTTTTTCCTCAGCCACTCTCATAATCGCCGGAATGGCAAGATAGGTTAAGATGAAGGCGGCTGAAGCTGTAAGTAAAACGATTAGCATTCAGCAGGGTTTAAGGGTGTAAAAATAGGATTCATTGGTTTGGCTTACGTATTAATTTAATGTGTTCTCCTAAAAGTTCGGCAAAGGTAATAATAATCCCTTACCGATTTTAATGAAAAGGTTGCACATTTGCAGCGCACAAAGTTTTCGAAAACCACGCCTAAATTCTATAAATCTTATGCCATCCTTAAAAGACACAGCAACCCAGGTAAGAAGAGACATCCTGAGAATGGTTCACGGAGTAAACAGCGGCCATCCCGGCGGTTCCATGGGATGTACCGAATTTTTGACCGCTTTGTATTTTAAAATTATGAAGCACACACCTAAACCTTTCAATATGGATGCAAAGGAAGAAGATGTGTTTATTTTATCTAACGGCCATATTTCCCCTGTTTTATATTCAGTTCTTGCCCGATCAGGCTACTTCGATGTAAGTGAACTGGCCACTTTCAGAAAGATCAATTCAAGGTTGCAGGGACACCCTACCACACATGAGGGTTTACCTGGTGTTAGGGTGGCTACGGGCTCGCTTGGACAAGGCATGAGTGTAGCGATCGGTGCTGCATTAGCCAAGAAACTGAACAATGATCAAAGCGTGGTCTATTCTCTACATGGCGACGGGGAATTGCAGGAAGGGCAGAATTGGGAAGCCATTATGTTCGCTCCTAATCATAATGTAGATAATCTCATTGCTACCATTGACTGGAACGGTCAGCAAATTGACGGACCTACCTATAAAGTAAATGACCTCGGCGATATCAAACATAAGTTTGAAGCTTTTGGCTGGATGACCCTGCAAATGAATGGTAATGATATGGAGGAAGTGGTGCATACACTGGAAGAAGCCAAATCACTTACAGGTAAAGGCAAGCCTATCGCCATTATTATGCAAACCATTATGGGCAAGGGTGTTGATTTCATGGAAAACGACCACAACTGGCATGGTGTAGCTCCTAACGATGAACAGCTTGAAAAGGCCCTGGGGCAGTTACCGGTAACGCTGGGGGATTATTGAGGGTGAGTGGTGAGTGGTGAATGGTGAATGGTGAATAGTGAATAGTAAACC
>JAEZCV010000055.1 GCA_023429985.1 Bacteroidota bacterium
CGCTTGGTGGTAGTGAATGGAGTGAATGATTTGATTATTGTGGAATCAGAAAAGGTGCTCCTCATTACTGAAAGAAGCAGAGAACAAGAAGTGAAGAAAATTGTGGCAGAAGTAAAACAGAAATACGGCGAAGGATATTTGTAAATTGGTGGAGAATACTGTGGTTTAGGAGGTTTAGGAGGGTTAGGAGGTTTAGGAGGTTAGGAGGTTAGGAGGTTAGGAGGATTAGAAGGTTAGGTATGCAACTCACCACTCACTATTCACTATTCACTATTCACCACCTCACCACCTCACCATACCTCCCAGTCATACATAACATTTTCCTGTCGCATTGTTGGCGTTTGCCGGCCACGTGTAAGCGAGGAAACAGTTGTACGCACATATTCTTTTATTTCATTAATACTTACTTTCCCATCGGCATTTCCATCGGCCTGCATTTTTATTAACCCATTTAAAAATGCATAAGTGAACACTCCATTATTCCATTGATCGCTCTCCAGTGCAAACTCCCTTCCGCCGGCTGCAGAAATCACTACGGCCCCATTACCTGCATTGGTAGAAGCAAACATCTGTTTCATTAATTCAAAACTATTCTGCAAACCTTGTTTTTTCCCTTTGGACAGTAAAACCCCGCCTCTTGTGTTCTTTTCCCTGATCTGCGACCCGTCGGGCAGTTGCACTAAGGTATCTTTCCGCATTTCTTCTTTATCTACTTCCCCACTATGACATGCATCTATCAGCATCAGCTTTTCCCGCGCCGGAATTCCATCCAGTAAACTTTCCATTTGTTCATATGACCATCCACCATCCTGTGGTTTATTAAAATTAATTCCATAGGTGGCAAAATAAAAATCAAGACTATCACTCAATAATCCATGTCCGGCATAAGAAAGTATCACTTTATCATGAATAGAAGTCTGCATCAGCCTTTTCTTTACCTGCATAAGGTTTACAGCTGTTACATCAGCATTGATCAATGTATCAATTACAGCCCCAGGGTAACGGTTTTGAATGGCAGCCGCCATATCACGAATGTCTTTAGCCGCATATTCCAGGTTCATGGAGGCTTCTTTGTAATGTGCAGCACCTATTCCAACAAAATAAATTTTCCCCGGCTCATCAACCATTTCAGATTCAACCTGGAAAGATTCTTTTAAACTCTCCACGCCCTTTTCATTGGTTACATAAACCTCTATCTTATTCATGCCCCTTCCCAGTTCTACCTCAAAAGTTTCCTTGATCTTATTTGAAGCCTTCACCAACTTTCCTTTTATGCCAAATTCAGGATTACCATTGACCAAAACATGAAATGAGTTTATATTAGAAACACTGTCGCTGGCAGCAACTGAAAACTTCACAAACCTTTCTTTGGTAATAAGTGGAAGAGCGGCCGCATCATAAATCTCAACTACTGGCAGTTCAATCTTATCAAGAGCTTCATCATGTAAGTGTAATCCTTCCAGCTTCAGCCTTTTTTCCGTTGCATGATGCAATAGTTCAATCAACTTTCCATCGGTATAAGATAATGTATTTAAAACATTCGCAGGCCTGTTCAGCCTTGCATCAAACTGTATAAAAGGCACCACTTTATTTTTATAAACAAAGGCCATACCGCGTGGATCTTTCCTTGAAGATGCATATTGCCTGCTGGAAGGGTCGTAATGAATAACATGACCTTCCGCATCAAATAATGTAATTAAAAAATTCCTGCCCGTATGAATGTTGTGCCAGCCTATTGACCCATCTTTGTTGGTAGTTAATACCGTTGAATCATCTGCAAAATGCATTTGCAAAAAACCTGTTTCGTAAACAGCAAATTTTCTAACCAAACTATTTGTTTCAAGATCGAGGAGATAGATAAAATCCGATTTAATGCCCGACTTCAGCAATGCATAATTCTCATTTGGCGAAACCTGGATGGATTTGATCTCCGACACATCTTCCAGCTGAATTTCCTCGACCGATCCTGATAACAGGTTTAGTTTGTGAATTGTATAGCCATTTGGCGCATAAAGCAAAGTTTGTCCATGATTGATAAAATGAGCAGGTTGCCTTTCATAACGCTGCGCTTTTATAGTTAAATCATCACGCCTTTTCATTGTTTTGAGATCATAAACCCAATACGCATCCTGGTCGCTGCTTAAACAAACCATTGTGGGTGATGAAGGCGCAAAGCTTAATGGAAATCTTCCCTTGACAGAATCCTTTCTGATTTCTTCTCCACTGTTATTAAATAGAGAAAGTTGTACCATATCCTGGCCATTTTCTTCTCCATGGGCCACCCATGTTGCTGCCCCCGGCTGAATAGCGTAAAACCTGTTATTTGAAGGAAACCTAAAAACTGTTTTATATGAAGAATCAATCGCTTCAAACTGATAGCTTCCTTGTTTATAGGAGCTATAAAAAATTCCTTGTTTTGATGCAGGTGTCCATAATCTTCCCATATCCAAACTATCGCGGAGCTTTGCACTTTCCAACGTTGAAAGATCATATTCCCAAAGACCACGATCGTTACTTATCCATAATTTTTTCTTCTTTTCATCAACCTGTAACTGATTGGGCGGAATATTTGGAAGTTTATATGATTGAAATCCATTGCCCGCTGTAGAGAAATAATTATAATCGTTCTTTACAATCACCAGTTCGTTACTCCCATCCCATGTAAGCTCGGCTGCAGTAAAATACTCCGATGAACTAACTGTCCTTATTTCTTTCAAAGAAGGAAATGCAGCAATTACCAGGCTGTCACCTTTATCGTAATCCTGCCCTACAAATGAAATTTTGCGAAAATCGTTATCCAGAGCAGGAACCACCGTATTCTCCTTCAGGCTTATCCTATTCAATAATTTAAAGGAGGGCAACGAATAAGTCTCCACTACATAATGCCATGCTTCCCCATTCTCACCATCAACAGTTCTGATAAATGCAATGGCGGATTTATCTTTGTTTACACTATATTTTGAGAGGTTAATAATCTTTAGAGCAGCAATTTTATTTCCCTTTACATCGGCCGAATAAAAATCATAATTATTTAAAACATCATCCTCGCTGCGCCATACATTGTAAACAAAATTTCCCTTTTTCAATGGAATGATGTCCTTAATTTTTTCGCTAATTCTTCCCGACGGCACCAGTGTTTTTCCATTTAAAGAAAGCCTGTACAGTAAGGAATCATTTGAGTTGTGCATGATCCATCCCGTCTTGTCATCAACAAATCCAACTGAAGTCAGTCCGCTATAGGACGACCCGATATTCTTGGAAATAGTTTGGATTATCCTCCTGGTTATTAGATCGTAAATGTAAATATTTGAAAGATCATGGAAGTACAGCAAATCCCGATCGGAAGCAAACATCATTCCCTCAACATTCATATTTATTTCATCTGATATCAAACCTGCACGCAAATCCCATATCTTGATCTTTTCATCATAACCATAACTGGCTACAAGTGGTTTATTGGGATGTACAATTATTTTGTCAACCGAATTGCTGTGATTCGACTGCACCTGCACGCTCACAGGAATATAACCTGGCTTATAGGAATGCAAACCAGCAAATATTACCGAATCATGATTGGCCACAACCATTAATGAATCCTTTTGCAGGGAAAACAGTGCGGTATGGGCAGGCAATTCCGTGAAACTGTTTACGAATGAAAAATCAGAAAGAGAATAGCTTAAAATTTCAGACTGGTTTCCGGAAGCCGTATTTCTCACCAACAGGTGAACATGTGTATCATCAAAATCAATATCCAATAACTTTTCATAAGCTTCAAGAGAAACTTCCGCAAGAATTTCTTTTTTGTCTATAATGTAAAATCCACAGGGATTCCACCCGGCAAGCAGCCATTTATTTCCGGGCAGGCTGCGAATAGAATAATTATTTCCGTAAAGTTCCGGAATGACAACAGAGTCTTTTAAATTATCCAGCTCTTTAATAACTACCTTATTTTTAGAACCATAGGTTTCAGCAGCAATTAATGCGATGTCTTTACCATTTTCACTGATTGAAAATTCAACTTCATCTGCAAATGGAAAACTCAGTTTTTCTTTTAATCGCTTTGTTGCAATTTCATATACATACAATGATGGATGAGCGTCGGAGGATAAAAATCTTTTTGTAGAAAAGGCAAGCGAATGAACAGAAGGAATATATTCAAGCTTGTAAAGGCTTTGATTAAGTTTTATGGAGTCTGTAGTTAAAAGGTCATTTATACGAACGATCCTTAGTTCATTGTTATTATAGGATGACAAACTAAAAACAATGATCCCGGCCTTTTCACTGACAAGTATTTTTTCTATACTGTGGTAATCTTTTTTAAAAGAGTACAGGATTTTGCCGGTTCTGTTTTCCCAGGCTTTCAATACTTCCTCCCCATTTTCATCTTTGCCAGCTACTGCCGTATAAGTTCCCTTTTCGCTCATGGCATGAACCCTGTAATCCTTTTCTGGCTGAACCAGCCCGGTTGAAAAATTTATTTGCCCATAGGTAGGAAACTGAAAGAGGAAAACAATCATGAGTACCGGCAAGGTTCGCATAGGGAGTAATTTTGGCTGTGAAAGATACGATCTGAAGCGGCCCGATGCAAGCTCGCCGCCTTCGCTCCGCTACTTCTGGCTCGGGTCTTCAGGTTCTCCCCCGCAAATGTGAGGTCCGGGCTTTCCGCTTCCATCCCCCTTGCAGGGTGACGTTCCAAATAAACTAGCAACATTCTTTTGAAAAAGGGCTCAAACCTTTCCATTTTATTCCGTAAAAGAGAATTATAATTTTTATGGAACCCGAGAAAATTGGTGAAATTTTGAAAAAACGGAGAAACCTAAATACTGTAATGAAGAGCAACTACATAATATCTAAATGAAAAAAGCGAAGAGCGTAAAGCTAATTCGCTCGCCGCTCTGCACTCTCTTTCTGAATTTTGGTGGAGGTGACCGGATTCGAACCGGTGTCCAAACATGATATTCGAAAGCCTTCTACATGCTTATTTCAGAATTGATTGTCGGGAAAATACCGGAACTGAACAAACCAATAATTTCCTTAGAAGAATAGTCTTAAGCTCTGCGCACTTCATTGCAGAACAGCAACCTGTTTTGGTTTGAGTCGGCGGCGGCACATGGAAACAGGTGAACCTGCGCGGCGGCCCTAATGACTGCTAAATCACTGATTAGGCAGCCATGGCATACTGTGTATTGCCATTTGTGTTTTGAATATTCAGATTTACGAGCTGACTATCCAACGCTCGGCATGCTTACACTATCAAAGATCTATGCTGTCAAAACCATACACCCCCAAAGAGGAGAAACAGAAAGAGAAAGAGAAAGAGAGCGGTTGAGACTCTGTTTCTTTTCACTTCTCTTTCTCTTTCTCTTTCTCTTTCTCTTTCTCTTTCTGTTTCTGTTTCTCTTTCTGTTTCTGTTTCTCTTTCTGTTTCTACTACAGTCTGCAAATATACGAAGGAGGGTTAATTCGAGAATGAGTTAATTGGAAAATTGGGAAAACGTTTAATTGGAAAATTTGTTAATTGGAAAATTTGGAACAACCTACTTATTAAAAATTACTAAAATTCACGGAGGCTCCTATTTTCCCATTTCCCAATTTTCCAAATCACGAATTACCTGAACATCCTCCAGATATCCAGCCCAAATGCATACAACATCAATCCTAATAACAATACCATTCCCACCATTTGTGCGTATTCCATGAACTTATCGCTTGGCTTGCGGCCTGTTATCATTTCATAAATGGTGAATAATGCATGTCCGCCATCCAATGCAGGTATGGGAAGAATATTCATAAAAGCCAGGATAATTGAAAATAAGGCAGTCATGGTCCAGAAACGATACCAGTCCCAGGTGCCGCCAAAAGTTTTCCCTATTGATATCACACTTCCCAGGTTGTCGGAAACCTTGTGTTCTTTTGAAGTAAATAATAAACGAATGCCGGTCATATAATCACCAAGTCTTTCCACTCCATAATTTATACCTGCAGGAATAGATTCAAAAAATGAATATTCCTTTTTTTCACTTCCCAGTATTTTATAAGGATCCCTGGTAACAACACCTGTGGCTGCGTTCTCCAGTGTTTGCACTCTAACAGTAACTGTATCTGCACCACGTAAAACATGGAGGTTGATCTCTGTATTTTTCAGATCTTTTTTCGTTTCCAGGTATTCATCAATAAAATTGAAATATTTTCCGTTCACGCCAATCAACTGGTCGCCTTTTTCCATTTTACCACTTACATATTTCACTTTCCCATCGTCTTCCACAATAACCGGGAATCTTGGATAAACAAATCCCTGCAACTGGTTCTTGGTTAAGCTGGAAACAAAACCATCCGGAAGCAGCAAGGTGGTATCGCCTGAAGCACGTTGCACCTGCAAGGTTGCAGTTTCATTCAGAAAAATATTCTTCGCGAGGTCGTTATAATAAACAATGGGATGATCATTTACTTTGGTAACTATATCACCATCTCTCAATCCTGCAGATTGTGCAAGTGAATCGGCTGTTAAACCATATTTCATGTTCTTCACGGGCAGTCTTTCTTCACCCCAAACAAATAAGATCATTGCAAAAAGGATCAATGCCAGTAAAAAATTCACCGTTACGCCCCCCAGCATAATGATCAGTCTTTGCCATGCCGGCTTGCTCCTGAATTCCCAGGGTTGCGGTGCTTCATTCATCTGGTTCTTATCCATGCTCTCGTCTATCATTCCCGATATCTTTACATATCCTCCCAATGGAACCCAGCCAAGACCATATTCCGTTTCACCAACTTTCTTCTTCCATAAAGAAAACCATGGATTAAAGAAGAGGTAAAATTTTTCAACCCTGCAACCAAACCATTTGGCAGGAAGAAAATGCCCCAGTTCGTGCAAAACAACCAGGATAGAAAATGCTAAAATGAATTGCCCAATATTGGCGAATAAACCCGACCAGTCAACTGCTAGTAAAAACATATTATTTGAAATGGTTGATACAAACCATAATATTTATAGGATAGCCATTAATAAGGATTGCAAGATAAGGATAGCTGCGTGATTTCAAGGGCAATCAAAGGGCAGGCAAAAGGTTTAACTATTTTGTTGAATCTATAATTTAATAATGTCGGCCGCATAATTCCGGGCTTCCCCATCGCTTTCGAAATATTGTTCAAGGGAAGGCTTTTCAATGAATTTCACCTTTTGCATGGTCTTTTCTATAACATCGGTCATATCTAAAAACCCTATTCGATTACGCAAGAAGGCATAAACTGCAATTTCATTGGCAGCGTTCAAAACACAGGGAAGATTGCCACCTTTTTCCAGCGACTCCATGGCAAGGGCAAGGTTGCGGAAAGTGCGCAGATCGGGCTCCTCAAAGGTTAGATTTTTAATTTTCTGCAACTCGCAACGCGGATATTCATTAGGAATTCTCGACGGGAATGCCAATGCATACTGAATGGGCAGTTTCATATCGGGCAATCCCAATTGAGCTTTTATACTTCCATCCTGGAACTGGACCATGGAATGTATGATGCTTTGCGGATGCACCATCACTTCAATCTGCTCATTTTTTAAATTAAAAAGCCATTTGGCCTCGATCATTTCAAGACCTTTATTCATCAGCGTTGCCGAATCAATACTGATTTTGGCACCCATGTTCCAATTTGGATGTTGCAGCGCGTGTTCTCTTTTTACATTCAATAAATAATTGGGTTTTCTACCTAAAAAAGGTCCACCCGATGCAGTGAGAATTACTTTTTCAATGGGATTTCTCATCTCTCCTACCAGGCATTGAAAAATAGCAGAATGTTCCGAATCAACCGGAATAACCGGAACGCGGTTTTCAACTGCCAGCTGCATTACTATATCTCCGGCTACCACCAGCGTTTCTTTATTTGCCAGTGCAATTGCCTTTCCCGATTTTATAGCTCTTATGGTTGGCTTAAGACCGGCAAAACCAACAATGGCTGCCAGCATCATATCGTAAACATCCATTCCGGCCACTTCTTCCAGCGCTTGTTCGCCCCCGAAAACTTTTACATCGGTTGAGGATAGCGCTTCTTTAACTTTAGCGTATTTCTGTTCATCACAAACAACCACTATGTTGGGCTGGTATTTAATTGCCTGCTCCACCAACAGTTCGTCGTTGCTGCCACAGGTAAGTACTTCAATGGAGAATTTATCGGGATGTGCAGCTATCACTTCCAGGGCCTGGGTTCCTATGGATCCTGTAGAACCAAAAATGGCAATTCGTTTAATGGTAGTGGTTTGATTCATGGATTGATCTGGTCAAGTTAGTTAATTGCGGTAAAAATAACAATTTGGGGAGGTTTAGGGTAGTTTAGGTTTAGGTTTAGCTGTTTAGGCGTTTAGGCGTTTAGAATTAAGCGCAACCATCTAAACAACTAAACGCCTAAACAACTAAACCCTCTCTACATACCTCCCATCCACAAACTCCATTAACGCTTCCGCTATTTTACGGTCATTGCTCAAACGAGGGACTTTATTTTGTCCGCCCAGTTTACCAATAGATTTCATGTAATCAATAAATCCATTTTTTCTTAGTGGCTGAATTTTCAATGGCTGAAGAATACTTCCTGCTATAAGGTCATCATAATAAATATTCTTTCCTCTTAAATTTTCGTCGACCTGCATAGCAAAAGCATCGAGGTTAGCGGGTGGATTTTCAAATTCAACAAACCATTCGTGGTAGCTCTTACCTTTCCCTTCCTGTATCATAGGTGCAACCGTAAATTCGTTTATATGGATATTTTGTTCTGCTGCAGCTTTCAGTAAGCTGTGTTCCACTTCTTCACCAATTACATGTTCACCAAAGGCCGAAATATAATGTTTGGTTCTTCCCGTAACTACAATGCGGTATGGATTGGTGCTGACGAATTTTATGGTATCACCAATATTATAGCCCCACAATCCTGCATTGTTATTTATGATGAGTGCATAGTTCTCTCCTACCTTCACATCATGAAGCGAAAGCCTGGTAGGATTATCATTAAAAATTTCCCCTGCAGGAACAAATTCAAAGAATATCCCGCTGTTGGTATTCAATAAAAGTCCATCTTCATTTTGAGAATCCTGGAAAGCAAAAAATCCTTCCGATGCCGGAAAAGTTTCAATGGCATCCACATTTCTGCCTATACTTTCAAACAACCTTGATTTATAGGGTTCGAAGTTCACACCTCCATGCACCATCACTGAAAACTGTGGGAAAAGCTCTCCAACTTTCTTTCCACTTTTCTCGGTAAGCCTGTCGAAATACATTTGCACCCATGGTGGAATACCACTTATAAGTGTCATTTTTTGGGAGATGGTTTCTTCAACAATTTTATCCAGTTTGTTTTCCCAGTCTTCAATACAATTGGTTTCATAACTGGGCATCTGGTTGGCGCGCAGGTATTTTGGAATATGATGATTTACGATGCCGCTGAGCCTGCCCGTTGGTATGCCGCCGATTCTTTCGAGCACCGGCGAACCTGAAAGAAAGATCAACTTACCATCGGCAAAAGAGGTGTTACCCGATTCGGCCATATAACATAACAAGGCATTCCTTGCACTGTTAAAATGGTTGGGAATAGATTCCTTGGTGATGGGAATATATTTAACGCCACTGGTAGTGCCGCTGGTTTTGGCAAAATAAATAGGCATGCCTTTCCAGAGAATGTTGTGTTTTCCTTCTTTGATCTTTTCTATATAATCTCTAAAGCCTTCGTAATCGCGGATGGGAACGGCTTTTTTGAAATCGGCATAATTGTTCAGGGAATCAAACCCGTGTTCCTTTCCAAATTCGGTGAGCTTTCCCGTTTTCAGCAGCTGGCCGAGGATCTGGTCCTGGTCGTGAAGAGCTGTGGTCATGCCCTTCTTTATCTTAGTATATATATAGGAAGCAAAAGGCTTCGCTAGGAATGACTTTATCTTCATGTGAGGTTAAAAGCGGCACGAAGCTAGTTATAAATGTCGGGATAAAACCCTCTTTACCTTAATTTTAGGGCCCTGGCACTCCGCGCTAGCGCATGATTTTAAGGCAGATAGATGGATATAAACGTTAAAAATTGATTTTGTTTGCCCATACGCTATAATTTTTATGGATAGCCTTTTTAGTTCTGTCTTTTCCCCTTACCTTTGCCCACCTAATTTTTGAACCATGTTCGCAGTAGTAAAAATAGCCGGAAAGCAATTCAAAGTAGCCAAAGACCAGACTTTGTACGTACCTAAACTTGGTGGTAACGCCGGTGATAAAGTAGAATTTTCAGATGTAATTATGTCCGATGACAATGGCAATCTGAAGTTCAGTAATGGTGGGATCAAGATCTCTGCAGAGATTCTTGACCAGGTAAAAGGTGACAAAGTGATTGCTTACAAGCAAAAACGCAGGAAAGGTTTCCGTAAAAAACTTGGGCATCGTGCTCATTACACAAAAATCAAAATCAACGCAATCGCTTAATGTTTTCATGTAAATGAAAGCAGGTAAGTTGTAAAGTTTCTAAATCAAAATATCATGGCACATAAAAAAGGTGAAGGCAGTGTAAAAAATGGTCGCGACTCAAACAGCAAACGTTTGGGAGTAAAGATCTATGGTGGCCAGCCTGCAATTGCCGGTAACATCATCGTTCGTCAACGCGGAACGGTTTACCATCCTGGTAAAAACGTAGGTGTTGGAAAAGATTACACACTGTTTGCATTAACCGATGGAACGGTTGAATACAGAAAAGGAAAGCAAAACAGGACATTCGTTTCTGTTAGCGAGGTGGAAGTATCGGCATAGTGTTTGAATTATTTGGTACGTAAAAACTTTGATAGTTAAAAATTCCTTTATAATTTTACTATCGTTATTGTTTTACTAACCATTTAAATTCAAAAAACATGGCAACAGCAAAAAAAGGTGCAGCTAAAAAATCTGCTCCTAAAAAAGCAGCTAGAAAAGCGGCTCCTAAAAAAGCAGCCAGAAAAGCAGCACCAAAGAAAGCGGCTAAGAAAGCAGCAAGAAAAGCAGCTCCTAAAAAAGCAGCTAGAAAAACTGCAAGAAAAGCAGCTCCTAAAAAAGCAGCTAGAAAAGCGGCTCCTAAAAAAGCAGCTAAAAAAGCAGCAAGAAAGTCAGCTAAAAAGTAAGACTCTTAAAAAAAGTGTTATAGTAAAGTCCCGGTTCTCCGGGACTTTTTTAGTGAATGGTCAATGGTGAATGG
>JAEZCV010000057.1 GCA_023429985.1 Bacteroidota bacterium
GTTCATACAAGTGCAGCTACGGTGGCCGTAATGCCCGAGGCCGATGAAGTTGATTTTGAATTAAAGGAAAGTGATGTAAAAATGGAAACGGCCCGGAGTGGCGGCGCTGGCGGACAAAACGTAAACAAAGTAGAAACCAAGGTTTTACTCACGCATATCCCAACGGGAACGGTAATTATTTGCCAGACGGAAAGAACACAGCTGGGCAACCGTGAAAAAGCAATGGCTATGCTTCGTACCAAACTTTACGAAGAACAGGTGCGCAAACAGGAAGAAGAAATTTCAAGGCACAGGAAAAGCCTGGTAAGTACCGGCGACCGCAGTGCTAAGATCAGGACCTATAATTTTCCTCAGGGAAGGGTTACAGATCACCGGATAGGAATGACACTTTACAATTTGCAGGCTGTACTTGATGGAGAATTGCAGGAACTTATTGATGCTTTGCAGTTTGCCGAAAATGCAGAAAAAATGGCCAAACAAAACTAGTTTGTAGAATAATTTTCCCCAGGGTTGGGTTTGTTTTTAATGTATAGCTGGAGCTAAAAAGCTTCAGATATAAATAGTTGTAAAATCAACTAAGTGTTTTTATTAGTTTTTCTGCTTTTTATTACCTGAAAACTTTTCTGGCATCTTTTTTCCTTTATCTATTTCAGTTTCAGTTCTTTCTATGCTTTTATATTTCATTAACAAATAGCAAATAAGTTTTGGCAGCAAATTTGCGTTATAATAAATGACTTCTCACAAGCAGTCAATTTTCTCATAAGCAGTTAGTTTTGGTTGCGACCCCTGTTTCTACAGGGGTTTATTTTTTTTCCTACCTGCCAGAAGAAATCCCAGGCAAGCCCCTGCAGCATCTGCAACAACATCCCAGATATCCCATCCGCGATTGGGAATATATTGATCCTGAACGAATTCCACTAAAAATCCATATAAAATACAGGCAAAGAGCAAAAGCATTTTGGCCCTGGAAGACAAGCTATAAGAAAAAAAGAAAAATAGAAATAACAGGAAGAAGAGCCCTGCATGGATCCATTTGTCCAGGTGAATTTTGCCAAACCAGTTTTCTGTTGGAAGGGCTGACCCGGGGATACAAAAAAGGAAGGAAATAATTATCAGATAGCCCAGGGCCAGGACCCTGGACTTCAAAATAATTTTTAAAAAAGTTATCATTCTACCCAACCAGCGCTTCGTAAGCTTTTGCATCCATCAATGCATCCACATCGGCCTGGTTTGAAACTTTCATTTTAACCATCCAGCCTTCGCCGTAAGGGTCGGAATTTACCAACTCGGGGTTTGAATTCAATTTGGGATTTACTTCTGCAATGGAACCATTTACAGGTAAATAAAGATCCGAAACCGTTTTTACAGCTTCAACGGTACCAAATACTTCACCGGAATTCATATCCTTTCCTACAGATTCAATTTCAACATAAACTATATCGCCTAACTCGTGTTGAGCGAAATCGGTAATGCCAATAACAGCAATATCACCTTCCATACGAATCCATTCATGATCCTTGGTGTAGCGCAGGTTGTCAGGAAAATTCATAATTAATAGATTAGTGTGCAATATTAACGAGAGTTAAGATCATAAAAAATTGTTTAACCCGGAACATTATCTAAGAATATTGCTAAGTAGGTAGGCGCTTGCTTAATTTCGCATCAAATTAAATAAATGGGTGTAAACGACGACCTCCAGGTGAGATGGTGGAAGCTGGAGCAGGAAATGACGGAAAGATTTGGCAAAAAACCCGACCTGGAAGCAATTCTATTTTTAATTGGCATACAGGAACTGGGCGATATCCGCAACAAATTCAGTAAGGAACAGAAGCAGGACCTGATTCATATTGCGATCTGCACCGTTCTGTCACCAGGCGGATTTTATGAACTTTCTCATGTGGATGAAGACGGCTGGCCCCACTTTAAACAATTGAAACCAATGGAACCTATGATGCCTCACGAACAGGAAGCTTTTATTAAAGACCATGTTCTGCTGTATTTTCAACAAAAAGAAAGACAGGAAAATCAAACGAATTAAATGAAACCGATTTTGAAAATTTTTATTTGTTTTCTAATTATTGCTTTCATTTACGGTTGTGCATCTACGAGAGCGGTTTCCCTTAATAACAGCGACAGGAATAAAGACGTTGAACTGCTAACTTCAAAAGGAACGATGATCCTGCGTTTATCAGATTCTACTCCACTCCACCGCGATAATTTCTTAAAGCTTGTAAAATCTAAATATTACGACAGCATACTTTTTCACCGTGTGATCCGGAATTTTATGATACAGGCCGGAGACGATAAAAGTAAAACTGCCGGCGTAGGAATACCTTTAGGGAACGGCGGCGTTAACTATACCATTCCTGCTGAAATGAAACCCGGATTGTTCCATAAAAAAGGCGCTTTAGCTGCTGCACGTACGGGTGATGATATTAATCCTGAAAAAAACAGCAGCGGCAGCCAGTTTTATATTGTGCAGGGAAGAGTTTTTACCAATGCCGGACTGGATTCTGTTGAAAGATTTCGATTAAAAGGAAGAAAATTGCCGGAAGAACACAGATCAGTATATACATCACTGGGAGGTACACCTCACCTGGATCAGAACTATACCGTTTTTGGAGAGCTCATAATGGGTTTTGATGTATTGGATTCCATTGCAGCCACTCCCACCAGCAAAGCTGCAGACCGGGATCGTCCCATTGAAGATGTAAGGATTATTAGAGCTAGGCTAATAAAAAGGAAAAGCGACTAATTGAGTTTTTAACTACGAATACTAAGCAACAAAGAAAAGAACCTCAGCACATCTTCGCGCCCACGCGTCTTTGTGGCGATAATAATTTGCCGCGAAGCCACTAAGCAATAAAGAAAAGAAACTGCCCGCATCTTTGCGCCCCCGCGTCTTTGTGGCGAAACAAATTTTATCTTTGCCCACTTAATTTTATTTATGTTGCAACTGGCCGTACTTAGAGCAAATCCCGAAGAAGTAAAAGAAAAACTGGGTGTAAGAAATTTCAGGGAGATTAACCTGGTAGATGAGATCATTTCTAAAGACGAAGAAAGAAGGAAATATAATTTTCAGTTTGATGAAATTAAGTCAAAAGTCAATGCCGCTTCTAAAGAAATAGGTCAATTGATGGCAAAAGGAAGCAAAGAAGCTGCGGAAGAAAGAAAAAAAGAAGTTGAGCTATTAAAATCAGAACTCAACCCTGTGCAGCAAACTTTAGATGAATTAGAAAAACAAGTGAACGAGCTTTTATTGCGTTTGCCTAACCTTCCGGCATCCATTGTACCCAAAGGAAAAACACCGGAAGAAAATGAAGTAGTTCGTTCAGGAGGTTCTATGCCTCAGCTTCCGGCAACAGCACAACCACACTGGGATCTTGCAAAGAAATACGAACTAATAGATTTTGAATTAGGCAACAAAATTACAGGAAGTGGCTTTCCTGTTTATAAAGGCAAAGGTGCTAAACTTCAAAGAGCTCTGATTCAATATTTCCTTGATTATAATACCGCTGCCGGCTATACCGAATTCATGCCTCCACACATGGTGAACGAAGCTTCGGCATTTGGAACCGGCCAGCTACCGGATAAGGAAGGACAAATGTATTTTGTTACGGAAGACAATTTATACCTGATACCAACAGCCGAAGTTCCGCTAACTAATATTTACCGTGATGCGATTTTAAAGGAAGCCGAATTACCTTTAAAAATGACGGCCTACACGCCATGCTTCCGCCGCGAAGCGGGTAGCTATGGAAAAGACGTACGCGGATTGAACCGCCTTCACCAGTTCGACAAGGTAGAAGTGGTGCAGATCGTTCATCCCGAGAAAAGTTACGATGTACTGGACGAAATGGTGATTCATGTTGAAAAGCTATTGCAGAACCTTGGATTGCATTACCGTATTTTACGTTTGTGCGGTGGCGATATGGGTTTTACATCTGCCCTCACCTATGATTTTGAAGTGTACAGTGCTGCCCAGGAAAAATGGCTGGAAGTAAGTTCGGTTTCCAATTTCGAGACCTACCAGGCCAACAGGATGAAGATCCGCTTTAAAGATGCCGGGGGAAAAACACAACTGGTTCATTCACTTAACGGCAGCGCGCTTGCACTTCCCCGTATTCTTGCCTGCCTGCTCGAAAACAACCAGGATGAGAATGGAATTAAAATTCCTGTGGTTTTACACGGTTATTTTGGAAGTGAGATGATTTGATTTATCTTTTCAATAGCTAAATCATCAATTATTTCCATTGCGGTTCTTTATCATCATAACCATTTCATTTCTCACTCTTAATTGCAATGATAACTTAACGAATAAACCCGGGTATACTATTCCTGCGGAATTTGAACCACAGGAATTTATATGGTTTAGCTGGAAGGAAAATGGGTTTTTAGGTGGTGCGCCCTTCTATACAACTATAGTGAATGCCATTGAAGCCATTCATTATCGAACCAGGGTCAAACTATTGTATGGGCCCCAGCAGGGATTCAACCGGCAGGAAATGCAAAAAAGAATCTGGAATGTTTTATCCGATCGAAAAATAGATACCTCGCGCATAGAGTTGTTTTACAATGAAAAAGCATTTGGCGCCATCCAGGATCCTGGTCCTGTATTTCTAAAAAGTATGGACGGCGGACTTGCAGTAGCTGATTTTAAATACTTACATCCGGATAGTCGCTCGGAAGCCATTGACAGGAATGTTGCAAGGGAGATGAACCTTCCCGCAATTGCTTCAACCATGGTTTCGGAAGGCGGTGCATGGCAAACAAATGGCAGAGGCACCATGCTGGCAGTCAGATCTGTTGAATTCGATCGTAATAAAAATATGTCGCAACAGCAGATAGAAGATGAATACAAAAGAGTTTTGGGTGTAAAAAAAATCATCTGGCTGAACGAAGGGTTAAAGGAAGAAGAATTTGGTTTGCTTGAAGATGGAAAATATGGCATTGGAACAGGGGGGCATATAGATGAATTTTGCCGCTTCGTTAATTCTACAACCGTATTGCTTACCGAAATTCCTGCAGAAGATACCATCAACAACAAGATTATGAAATCTTCTTATGAAAGAATGGAGGAAGCTTTTACTATTCTTTCTAACAGCACTACTTATGAAGGAGAAGCCCTGAAAATCATAAGGCTTCCTGCAGGACCCATAATTACCAGAATACTTCCCACTAAAGATTTAAATAAAGAAGAAAGGTCGTGGTTTGATAACCTGGCTTCTGATTCCGTGGAATTTTACCTTACCACCGGCTATATGAATTTTGTTATAGCAAACGATGTAGTGGTAACATCTAAATACTGGAAAGAAGGCGCTCCCATTCAATTAAAACAACTGGATGAAAAGGCAAAAACCATATTAAAATCAGCTTTCCCTTCAAGAAAGATTGTACAAATAGATTGTATGCCTTTACACCATGACGGTGCTGGGCTTCATTGTCATTCCAGGAACCAGCCCTTTGCCAACTAAACCGATTCTTATACCTCAGGCGCAGCTATGCCGGAGCAGATACGGAGCAGATGCCTTCTGCTCCGTATCTGCTCCGTATCTCCTCCGTGTCTGATCCGGCTAAGGTGCGCTTCTCCTATATGCTGCTAAAATGATTTGGACGCTTAAAATCATGCTTCAATAAATTGAAATGCTAAATCACTCAAGCGATCCTTTCAACCAGTTTCAACTTTTCTAAACCTGAATTTTTCGATGAAAATATTTCAACCACGTTAAACCTTTATAAAATACAGAAGTCTGAACTGCCTCATTTTTAAAAAATGGCAGACCTCCAGACCAAAAACCAGCACCTGATGTGGCGTGCAGGCTTCGGCCCTTCCGCAGCTCAACTTGACTACCTTCCAAAGATTTCCTCATCCGCGCTTTATGCAGCCTTAAAAAAATCTTCTTCCGGGAAGCCCGAATACATTGATGTAGCCGACAATTACCTGAAGGGATTATTTATGGGAGCCGGGGAGATTGGCCGTCAGCAGAGGCAACAAATGAATGTTGCCGAAAAGAAAAAACAAAGAGAACAAAACCGCGACGACATCAAAAGTTTAAATCTTGCCTGGCTTGATGAAATGGTGCACAGTGAAGCACAACTGCGTGAAAAAATGGCTTTCTTCTGGCATGGGCATTTTGCCTCCAGGAACCTGAACATTTTTTACCAGCAACAGTTACTCGATATCATAAGAGAAAATGCCCTTGGTAGTTTTCGCACGCTTTTACATGAAGCTTCCAAATCAGCAGCCATTCTTAATTTCTTAAACGCCCAGCAAAACAGGAAAGACCATCCCAACGAAAATTTTGCACGGGAAGTAATGGAACTGTTTACATTGGGAAGAGGTCATTATTCCGAGCATGATGTAAAAGAAGCTGCAAGAGCTTTTACAGGATGGGGTGCAAATGCCAAAGGCGAATTTGTTTTTCGCAAATTTCAGCACGATACAGGAAACAAAACTGTTCTGGGATATACGGGACGGTTAGTTGGAGAAGATGTTCTTGACCTGTTGCTGGAACAAAAGCAAACGGCCTTTTTCATTACTGAAAAGATCTACCGGTTTTTTGTGAATGAAATTACCGATACTGAAAAAGTCAAATGGCTTTCCACCAGATTTTACGAATCGGATTACAATATAGAGAAGCTGATGGATGATATTTTCAGCAGCACATGGTTTTATGAAGACAAAAACATTGGAAAGAAAATAAAATCTCCCATTGAATTACTTGTAGGCATTCAAAGAATGCTGCCCATGAAACTGCAGGAGCCCGAATCGCTGTTGGTAATTCAAAGGTTATTGGGGCAATTACTTTTTTATCCTCCCAACGTTGCTGGCTGGCCATCGGGAAAAGCCTGGATCGACAGTTCCATCCTGATGATGCGACTGCGCATACCTCAATTATTAACATCAAACGATAACCTGGATATTCAGCCCAAAACTGACGACGACCAGATGATGGGTAAGAATGATGCCATTAATAGAAAAGGCAGAAGTGGCAAAATTATTAAAACCGAAATTGACTGGAACCAGGTATCAGATCATTTTTCCAGGTTTTCAAATGATAGTGTTCAGTATGTAATAGTAAAAGGATTGCTGCAGGTACCGATGAAATCACCTGCAATACTTAAGAAAGATACATTCAACAAAGATCATAATATAAAGCTTGCTTTTATTCAGATCATGAGTTTACCCGAATACCAGTTGTGTTGATATAAAACATTTATATGCTTATTCATCGTAAAGAATTTTTAAAACTTGGTTCGCTTGCAACAGCATCGCTGTTCGTTCCCCGCTTTTTAAAAGCATTTGAAACAGGTGAAATGGTTCCACCGGGAAATAAGGTTGTAGTAATTCTTCAACTGAGTGGGGGAAATGATGGTTTGAATACAGTGATCCCGGTAAGAAATGATATATATTACCGTTCCAGGCCCAGGTTAGGGATTGAAAAATCAAAAGCCTTATTATTAAATGATGAAACCGGGCTCCATCCTTCTCTTACTTCTTTTGCAGACCTATGGCATGATGGCTCGCTTGGAATATTAAATAATGTGGGCTATCCAAATCCCGACAGGTCGCATTTCAGAAGCATGGATATATGGCATAGTGCCAGCAAAAGCAACGAATACATTAATACAGGATGGATCGGCCGCTACCTCGACGCCCAATGCAATGGCTGCGGACTTCCCACCCAGGCTCTTGAAATTGACGATGTTTTAAGCCTGGCTTTAAAAGGAAAAGATGTTAACGGGCTAGCGTTTAAAGACCCGCGCAGGCTTTACGGCACCAGCAATGAAAGATTTTTTAAAGATGTAGCTGCAACACACAAAGATCATCATGACGAAGAACCTGTTGATTATTTATATAAGACCATGGCAGAAACCATTTCTGCAGCGGATGAAATATTTAAACAATCGAGATTAAAACCAAGTACAGCCACCTATCCCGATACCGAAATTGGAAGAAGTTTACAAACTATTGCTTCCCTGATCTTCTCCGAGATCAATACCAAGGTTTATTATTTATCACTCGGAAGTTTTGATACACATATTAACCAGGAAATGCAGCAGCAAAGGTTGTTCAACCAGATGAACAACGCAGTAAATGCATTTGTGAAAGACCTGAAAAAACATAACCGCTTTAATGATGTTCTGCTTTTCAGCTTTTCCGAGTTTGGAAGACGAGTGAGCCAGAATGCAAGCGGGGGAACCGATCATGGAACGGCCAACAATATGTTCTTTGTAAGTGGAGGTTTGAAAAAAAGCGGATTGGTGAACGAACTTCCCAACCTGGAAGACCTGGATGAAGGCGACCTGAAATATAAGGTTGATTTTAAAAATGTTTATTCAACCATTCTTTCCAACTGGCTGGGAGCTGATGATGCATCTATTCTTGGAGAAAAGTTCGATAAATTGAATTTCATTTAATTCTAAATAAAAATTCCACCATCAAATTATTCAAAACATAACATTTCCCGGCATTTCTTATTTTAGGCAATAATTTCAATCCATGAGCGAATTGCCTGCTTCACCAAAACGAATCAGAAGATCATTTACCGACAGGTCGTTAATTGTTATTGAAAAGGTAGGAAATGCACTTCCAGATCCTGCTACTTTATTTCTTTTATTTGCCGTGGGCATCATGGTATTATCCTGGCTGGTTAGCCTTGCGGGTACCAGCGTTAATGTTCCCGGAAAAGATACACAGGTTTCGGTGAGAAGCCTGCTTTCAAAAGAAGGCCTGGATTTCATATTAACCAGCATGGTAGCAAATTTCACAGGGTTTGCGCCTTTGGGAACTGTTCTTGTTGCCTTACTTGGAATTGGTGTTGCAGAAGGTTCAGGACTCATTTCTGCCGTAATGAAAAAGCTGGTATCGAGTGCGCCTAAAAAACTCATTACCATTGTAGTTGTTTTTGCAGGTGTTTTGTCTAATACAGCCAGTGAAGTTGGATATGTTTTGTTAGTTCCTTTAGCGGCTGTCATATTCCTTGCTTATGGAAGGCATCCTTTGGCGGGCCTTGCTGCGGCTTTTGCCGGAGTAAGTGGTGGTTATTCGGCCAATCTTTTATTGGGAACTGTAGATCCGTTATTATCCGGCTTATCACAGGAAGCTGCACGGATCGTTAACCCGGCTTACGTTGTAAACCCCGCATGTAATTATTACTTCATGGCCGCATCAACTTTTCTAATTACCATCCTTGGAACCTGGATCACTGATAAAATAATTGAACCAAGACTTGGAAAATATACCGGTGACGAGAAACCTGAAGCCATTTCAGGCATCAATGCTTCAGAAAGAAAAGGTTTGATCTATGCCCTGCTTACAATACTAGCTTTAACCGGAATAATTCTCTGGGGATTACTTCCTTCTGACGGATTTTTAAGAGATGGCAAAACAGGTGAAATATTGCATTCGCCCTTCATGAGCGGCATTGTTGCCATCATTTTTTTAGTGGCGGCACTTGCAGGTATTGCTTATGGCATTGGAGCAGGAACTATAAAGTCGGATCGCGATGTGATCAAAGGCATGTCTAAATCCATGCAAACCTTAGGTTCTTATATAGTGCTGGTATTTTTTGCAGCGCAGTTTGTGGCTTATTTCAACTGGACAAACCTGGGTCTTGTGGTGGCAGTAAAAGGTGCCGTGGCATTGCAGTCATCGGGGCTGGGAACCATACCCATGATGATACTTTTTATCTTGCTCACTGCTCTTATCAACCTGGTTATGGGAAGTGCTTCGGCCAAATGGGCGGTAATGGCACCTGTGTTTATTCCTATGTTCATGCTAATTGATAATCCATTATCACCAGAATTTGTGCAACTGGCTTACCGCATAGGCGACAGTTGTACCAACATCATTTCACCTATGATGTCGTATTTCGCATTGATCATTGCTTTTGTTCAACGCTACGATAAAAAAGCAGGTCTTGGGACCATAGTTTCACTGATGCTTCCTTACAGTTTGATTTTCTTAATTGGCTGGATACTGTTCTTTATAGCATGGTATCTATTGGGATTACCAATTGGTCCGGGAGCGGAGATCTATTATGGAGGGTAGATTTTGGGGTTTAGTTGTTTAGTCGTTTAGGCGTTTAGGCGTTTAGGCGTTTAGGCGTTTAGGCGTTTAGAGGTTTAAAATAAACCACAAAACGCTCAAAGAATGCGCAAAGTAAGCGCAAAGGCTTTCAGGAAATCTATTACTTTGGCTATTAACTAACCTCTGCTATCTCTAAACATCTAAACGACTAAACAACTAAACCCACATCGTTAATTTCTCAAACTTCAAATCAAAAAAAGGTTGCAACTAAAAGCTGCAACCTTTTTAAATTATCTGCTTTGTTCAATCCTGCCTACCTGATTCCATGCATTTTCTTAATCAGGAATTTATTCATGGCCAGCATGATAAGTCCTGCTAAAATTGGTATCACGGTAAATATGAGGAAGAACACCGAAATGGAGTATTTAGCTGAAATATCATCAATAAAACTACCCGTTAACCCTGCCGCAAAATTAGCTATGAAGTTGGCAACAAACCAGATTCCAAACATCAATCCTACCAGTCTTACAGGTGCCAGTTTACTAACATAGGAAAGACCTACAGGCGATAAGCATAATTCACCAAGCGTATGGAACAAATAGGCAAGTATCAGCCAAATCATACTTACAGAAGCTGTTTTAGCACCTTGTGGAATTGACATGCCTCCGTATGCAAGGATGGCAAATCCCAGTCCGAGTAAGATCAATCCAAATGCAAACTTCACCGGTCCCGAAGGATTAAACCTGCTTTCCCATACCTTGGAAAACAGTGGCGCGAGGGAAATGATGAAGAATGAATTTAATATTCCAAACCATGAAGCTGTTACTTCGGTTTGCTCGGCTTTAAATTCGCGAAGCAACATCCAGATAACAATAGCCCAGATAATAGTGAAACTGGTTCCCAGGAATAAATTTGAAAGAGCATATTTCTTAAATGTTTGCCTGAACAACCTTAATAAAACTACGGTAAGGATGATCATAGGGGCAACTGTAAGAATTGTATTGGCAATTTTAAATGCCGTAGCACTTCCGCCCGTTAAATTTCGATCGGTATAATCCGCTGCGAAAATGGTCATGGAACCACCTGCCTGCTCAAACGCCCACCAGAAGAATATGGTGAAGAAAGCGAAAATTCCAATCACCTGCAGCCTGTCCTTAACCACTTTTTTTGGAAGTTCAACTGCCTGCTCCTTGTTTTCTTCAAAATCAAAAGCAGTGTTATGAACATAGTTTGTTGCGTCGGTGTTTACATTTTCCTTTGACTTTGGCGAAAGCCCGATCCTTCCGAAAATTTTCTGGGCAAATGTAAATTGAAGCATACCGAAAAGCATAAAGATCCCGGCAAGTCCAAAGCCATAACTCCAGCCCACTTTTTCACCTATATAACCACATAATAAAATTCCAAGGAAGGCTCCTGCATTTATACCCATATAGAATATGGTATAAGCTGCATCTTTCTTCTCGGGATTCTTTGTATAGAGCTGCCCAACCATTGAGGAGATATTTGGTTTGAATAAACCATTTCCCAGGATCAGCAACACCAACCCAATATAAAAAAATGCCGGAGTTTCAACTGCAAGACTTGCATGGCCCAGGGTCATTAGTAATGCACCTGTAATAACGGCCTTACGGTAACCTATCAGTTTGTCTGCTATAAGTCCGCCAAAAATGGGAGTGAGATATACCAGGCCCGTATAAAGCGCATAGGTTTGTAGCGCATCTTTTCTTTCCCATCCCCAGCCACCATCCATGATTGTTGATGTAAGGAAGAGAACAAATATGGCTCTCATACCATAATAACTGAATCTTTCCCACATTTCAGTAAAAAACAGGATGAATAACGATGGCGGATGGCCATTCTGGTTAACGAGTTCCTTTTCTGCAGTAGATAAATCCATAAGGATGTTTTTTGTTTAAGAGTAATTCTGCCGCCTAAAGTAATTAAAAATTAACTACAATAATTATTGAAGTCTACTTTAACAATCTTCCCGATATTCGCAGCAATCATTCTGATACTATGAATATACTATTACTAGGATCGGGCGGAAGGGAACATGCGCTCGCATGGAAACTTTCCCAAAGCCCTCAATGTTCAAAATTGTTTATTGCCCCGGGAAACGGGGGAACCTCTCTGCATGGCACCAACAAAAATTTTGCTTATAACGATTTTGAAGCAATTAAGAATTGTTGCATTGAAGACCAGGTGGATATGGTAATTGTAGGCCCTGAAGAACCACTGGTAAAAGGGATCGTTGATTTTTTAATTAATGAGTCAGGTTTGAACCTCATGATCATCGGGCCTTCAAAAGACGCGGCTCAACTGGAAGGAAGTAAGGCTTTTGCCAAAACTTTCATGAAAAAACATAACATCCCAACGGCAGGCTACCGCGAATTTTCAGCTGAAAATTTTGAAGAAGGAATTGAGTACCTTAAAAAACACCCTTTACCAATAGTATTAAAAGCCGATGGACTGGCAGCGGGAAAAGGTGTGATTATTTGCCAGCACCATGTAGAAGCTGTGGCCGAATTTGAACTCATGATCCAGCGCGCAAAATTTGGTGAGGCAGGAAAGAAAGTGGTGGTGGAAGAATTCCTGCACGGGATCGAGATATCCATCTTTGTTCTTACCGATGGAGAAAATTACCTTATGCTTCCCGAAGCCAAAGATTATAAACGCATAGGAGAAGGAGATAAAGGCCTGAATACAGGTGGCATGGGCGCCATTAGTCCTGTTCCATTTGCAAACGATGCATTCATGAAAAAGGTGAAGGACCGCATTGTTGAACCCTCTATTAAAGGATTGAAAGCAGACGGACTTGATTATAAAGGCTTCCTGTTTATTGGATTGATGAAATCGGGCGACGACCCTTTTGTAATAGAATACAATTGCCGCATGGGCGATCCCGAAACAGAAGTTGTTATTCCAAGGATAAAAAACGACCTGGTAGAATTATTTGTTTCAACTGCAAAAAAACAACTTAATAATACATCACTAGAGATCGATAACAGGTCGGCATCAACTATTGTGGCAGTTAGTGGTGGATACCCTAATGATTATCAAAAAGGCTTTGAAATTGAAGGATTGAAAAATAAATGGAAGAACGGATTGATTTTTCATTCGGGAACATTGGAAAAAGATGGGAAATATTTTACCAACGGGGGCAGAGTGATTTGTGCAACTGCCCTGGCACAAGACCTGGATGAAGCATTGAACCTATCCAGGGATATAATTGACTCAATTGAATTTGAAGCCAAATATTTCAGGCGCGACATAGGTTATGAATTTGTTTCGGGAAATGTTGCTTCAGCAAATGAAGACAAAAAACCTTAATCTTTTTTATGGACAAAGCCCCACACACTCCTCTTGCAGATGTTCATTACCACGATTACCTGCAATTAGATAAAATACTGAACGCCCAGGATCCGGAAAGCCTAAAGCACCAGGTTTCTGCTCACGATGAAATGTTGTTCATCATTATTCACCAGGCATATGAATTATGGTTCAAGCAACTGCATCATGAGGCTGATTCCATAGTGGATATCATGAAAAAGCCTTCCATTAATGACAATTCACCCGAAATACAAACCGTGGTTCACCGGATGAATCGAATGGTGGTTATTTTAAAAGTGCTGGTTCAGCAAATAGACATTCTTGAAACCATGACGCCTATGGACTTCCTTGATTTCCGGGATATGCTGAGGCCTGCATCAGGTTTTCAAAGCTGGCAGTTTAAATTGCTGGAAGCAAAGCTGGGATTGAAATTTGAATACAGGCATGGTAAAGAATACTATACAGCACAACTAAGGCAGGAACACATAGACCTGATAAAAAATGCAGAAACTTCGCCTTCATTCTTACAGCTGGTAAATGAATGGCTCGAACGCATGCCTTTGTTTATTGATGAATCATTATGGAAAGAATTTGCAGCAGATCAAAAAGACAATACCCATGGCGAACATCCATTCTGGTTTGCTTATAAAAAAAGCTACAGCAACAGCCTGGCTGAAGCTGAAAAGAATAACCTCGAAGCTTTTGATGAAGTTTTCTTCCACCAGAAGGAAACCCATTATAATTTTTCTGCAAAGGCCAACCGTGCCGCCCTATTCATTATGCTCTACCGCGGCTATCCATTACTGCAGTTTCCTTTCCAGGTTTTGAATTTACTGCTTGATATAGATGAACAATTAAGCACCTGGCGCCACAGGCATATGAACATGGTGCATCGTATGATAGGAACAAGGATAGGTACAGGAGGAAGTTCCGGCAAAGATTACCTGAAGGCAGCTGCCGACAAGCATTATATTTTTAAAGAAGTTGCACAGTTAACCTCTTTCCTCATGGAAAGAAGACGCCTTCCACAATTGCCAAAAGAAGTTGAAAGAAAACTGGGCTTTGCAGGTTAAGATTTTTTAAATGTGGGCGTTTTTATATCGTGATAAAATAAAAACGTCCACCCTTCATTGTTACCCTGCTCCCACCATTTTATTCTGAGTTCCATTGCTTTTTCGGGATCGGAATCATATTTGGTTTTATAACGCACCTTCATCTGGTGTAACTGGGGCGCTACGTCGGCACCAAAGAAAATGGTTTCATTGCCTTCTCTTATCCAAAAAGCCTGGTGGTGAGGCGAATGTCCGCCGGTAAGTTCGTAACGTATATAATCATCTATTGATCCCTGTTCATCGTGAATAAATTCCACCTGTGAAGAATGCATGAGCGGCTCAATTTCATCGGGCAAAAATGAAGGCATCCCTTTCTGCCATGCAAAATCAAGTTCGTTCTTTCTTACATAATATTTAGCGTTGGGAAAGTTCAGTTTATTATCGTTGCCAAACATTTTTTTTGCAGGATTACCTGCGCCACCTGCATGGTCCTTGTGCAAATGACTTAATAATACTTTGGTGACCTGGGAGGGTTCAAAACCAGCTTTTTTTATATTGTTATGGATCTGGAGATTTCCATCTTCATCTTCAAAACCTAAACCCGTATCTAACAGCAAAAGGTCTTTTGATGTTTCAATAAGAAAGGGTTGAATTTCCACCAGTAAACTTCCAGTTGGACGATCATTCAATTCATGCTCACCTTCCTTGTAAGGAACAAAGAGTTTGGTCTTATCTATAGTAAAGCTGCCTTCAGATAATGGAAATATTTTCATGATGCGAAGGTGATGAAAAAAGTTGGGAGAAGAGAGAAAGAGAAACTGAGCGGGAGCGGATTCTTTAATTACTCATTCCCAAATTCTCAAAAACTTGGGACAGGAGATTGAGATTGCTTCGGCTTCGCCTCGCAATGACGTGGCAATTCACCACTCACTACTCACCACTCACCATTCACTACTCACTACTCACTACTCACCACTCACCACTCACCACTCACC
>JAEZCV010000087.1 GCA_023429985.1 Bacteroidota bacterium
ACTCACCACTCACCACTCACCACTCCCACTCACTATTCCTCCCTTAGCAAAAACTGCTGCCGGGCGGCTTTACGTGCAGGTATCCAGGATGCCAGCAATGCAATGACAAATACGGTAGCACTAACCAGCAGAAAATCGGTAACAACCATTTTTACCGGGAAGTGGTCCAGCATGAAAGTACTTCCCTGTAATGGAATCAAATGAAACTTAGTTTGCGCCAGTCCAATTAAATAAGCCAGCAACATGCCTATGCCCCCACCCAGCAATGCCAGCAAAATACCACTGCTTAAAAATATCTTTTGAATAAAACTCCTGTCGGCGCCTAGCGCATGCAACACCACAATGTCTTTCTTTTTTTCCAGCACCAGCATGGTTAGTGAACCTATCATATTAAATGCAGCCACCACAAGGATAAGGGAAAGTATTGCGTAGATCATCCATTTCTCCACCTGCATAACTGAATACAGGCTGGCATTTTGTTCAAAGCGGTTTTGCACCTTATAGTCTTTACCCAACAGGCTTTTGATTGCTGCCAGTGCCTGGTCGGGGCGAACGCCGGGTTTTAACCTGATTTCAACGCCAGTGAAAACATCATCAGGCATTTGAAGCATGGATTTAACAAAATGGATATTCGTAATAGCATACCTGTTATCGAATTCCTGCTGTATCATGAAGGTACCTGAAGTGTTTATGGTATCATGGCTTAGTGCATTCACAGGATCTGATAAACTCACTTCTCCTTTGCGCGGAAGATAAACTTCCAGCGGTATAATATTCCTGTCGGTTTGCACTCCAACTGCACTTTCAATTCCGGCACCCAGAACAATCAGGGCCTGCTGGCTGGTACCGGTATTGAAATTACCTTTTACAATATGTTGTTCAATGGTATTTACATCGGCATAATTATCGTCAACACCTTTGAGGTTAATGATAGACTGCGATTCGCCATGACGCAATAATGCTTTTTCTTCAACATAAAGCGACATGCTTCCCATTCCTTTCACAGATCTCAGCTTTTGCAGTTGTTCTTCGGAAAGTGTGATCTGCTTTCCTGTTTCGGGGGAAATTTTTATTTCGGGATAGAAGGAAGAATACAAGGATTTCACCAGGCCTTCAAAACCATTGAACACACTCAATACAAGAATCAATGCGGCCGTGCCAATCATCATGGCAACAATGCTGATCCAGGAGATCACATTAATGGCATTGGTTGTTTTTCTTGCTTTGAAATAGCGCCAGGCAAATAAAAAGTTCAATCGATTTATATTTCTATATGAAAGATAATTAACGCGCGTTAAGCCTCACCGCCTTTTTCATCGTCTTTTTTGATCTGCTTAAAAAGCTCCTCCATTTTAAAAACATGATCGAGGGTATCGTCTAAAAATATCTTCAGTTCCGGTATGCGCCGCAACTGGTGTTTTACCCGTGAAGCCAGTTCTTTTTTTATTTCCCAGGCCCTGTCCTCAATCTTTTTCAAAGCGGCCTTCGGATCTTTTGCATTGTAAATACTCAGGTAAATGCGGGCTTCCAGCAGGTCGGGCGTAATTTTCACCGATGCAATGGATACCATTCCTCCCTCCACAATGTTCAGTCCCAGGTATTGAAAGATACCAGCCAGTTCCTGGTTCAGCAGACCGGCTATTTGTTTTTGTCTTTTATTTTCTTCCATACTGTCTTTTTCTGATTGTATAATTATCAGGATGCCAATCTTCCACCTGTTCGTTTGTCCACTTATCGCGTAAACCAATCAGGTTATGCTGGTCGGCAAATGGTTTTCTCTTTACGGCATACTTCAAGGTAAGTTTACTGAAGTGATGAATAAAAGCCCCCAGTGCAATATGGCAGGGTTTAATATCTCCATGAGTAATGGCCCTTTGTTTGGACCTCATGTACAAATCGAAATCTGCCACCTGCAATCTTTCGTCCCATAAACCTACAATGTTCAGACCACGCCGCGTCATGATCACATTATTTCCCACCATGCCTTCCACTACATTATAACCATGCTTTTCAAATTTATTCCTGCAAAACTTTTCCCAGTTACCATACATCAGGCGGTGCATCAGCAATAAATTCCTTCGGCCAAATCCAAATATGATCAATGGATTTTTGGTGCGCTTCCACTTCCTGTCAATAGCCTGGGTTTCTTTTTTATTTCCCAGGTTTTCAATTCCCGAAGCCGAAATTATATCAACCCCATTGCGTTTGGAGGCTTCAATAATGATCTCATCCCAGCGGGGCGATAATATCAGGTCGTTATTAAGAAAAGCAAGGAATTCGCCCTGTGCGGCGCTAATACCCTGGTTCTGGCAATAGGGATAAGAATAATTTTCACTGTTCCGGATAACTTTTGCGCCCATGCTTTCAAAATATTCGGCCGAACCATCGGTGGAAGCATTATCAATAATGATCAGTTCAAAAGAATGAACGGTATACTTCTTCAGCGATTCAAAAAATATTTTATTAAACGCCAGTCCGTTGTGAATGGCAGTTATTACACTGATCAAAGGCAAGTTCACCATATATTTCCGATTTGGCCCGCACCAGCAGGTTTTTCACGTATTTTGCAAAAATAACTTTTATAATCGCAGCAGATTCATGAAAACCTTCTTCCGGCTTTTACAGTTTTCCAAACCATACAGGCATTATATCCCGGAATATATTATCTATGTTTTCTTTTTTATCATATTCGGGCTGCTGAATTTCGCCCTTATCATTCCCCTGCTGGATGTTTTGTTTGAAACGGGTGAACAACAATCGGTAACTGTTCTTCCTCCTTTTAGTTTTACTGCCGATTATTTTAAATCTGCATTCTATTTCAAACTAAACCAGTATTTCACATCGCATGGAAAAGTAAATGTGCTGATTTATGTATGTGCCATTTTATTGTTATTTGTTTTTTTGAAGAACCTGTTCGGCTATCTCAGCCAGCGCGTACTCACCCGAATGCGTGTTTCGCTGGTAAGAAAGATCCGGGAACAACTCTTCCGGCAATACAGCAGCCAGTCCATGCAGTTTTTCCATTCCGAGAAAAAAGGTAACCTCCTTTCTATCATCAGTAATGATGTTGGAGAAATAGAGGTTTCTGTGGTGAGTTCCATTCAAACACTTTTTCGGGATCCGCTGGTGGTAATAGCCACCTTTGCATTTTTGTTTTACTTATCGCCCCAGCTCACTTTTTTTACACTGATATTTTTCCCGGTTTCAGGATTTCTCATTTCAGCATTGTCTAAAAAACTCAGAAAAAAAGCAAACCTTAGCCAGAGCCTTGCAGGCACCATTCTGAACCTTACCGAAGAATCCATTTCAGGCATCAGGATCATAAAAGGTTTCAATGCCGAGAACTTCATCATTAAAAAATTCAGTACTGAAAATAATAAGCTGGCAAGAGTAATTAAATCCATTACCAACCAGAGAGAACTTTCTTCTCCCCTATCCGAATTCCTGGGCGTAACGGTTATTGTTGTTATTATAGTATATGGAGGTTACCTGATCCTTGAAGGCGTGAGCACCATTACCGCAGCAGAATTCATTGTTTATATAACTTCTTATTACCAGATCATTAATCCCATTAAAAACATTTCGGTTTCCATTACAAATTTGCAGCGCGGACTTGTTTCAGGAGAACGCGTATTAAGGATACTGGATGAAGACCAGCGCATTGCTGAAGCGCCGGATGCGGTTCCCGTTCAGGATTTTACCCATTCTGTTGAATTAAGAAATGTGGGTTTTTCCTACAAATCGGAAAAAGTTCTCGACGATATCAGCATTACGATTCCCAAAGGAAAAATGATAGCACTTGTGGGTGAAAGTGGTGCCGGCAAATCTACCCTTTCCGACCTTGTACCGCGTTTTTATGATGTTACCGAAGGAGCCTTATTGATTGATGGCACCGACGTGAGGAAATTAAAAGTTCACGACCTCCGATCATTAATTGCAATTGTATCGCAGGAAGCGATTCTTTTTAATGATACGGTTTTAAATAACATCAGTTTTGGCAGCGAGGTGCCCGACCTTGAAAGAGCACAGGCAGCGGCCAAAGCAGCCAATGCTCATAATTTTATTATGGAGCTTGAAAACGGCTACGACACCGGGATTGGCGACCGCGGCATGCGGTTAAGCGGAGGCCAGCGCCAGCGGCTTACCATTGCCAGGGCCATTTATAAAAATGCTCCCATATTAATTATGGATGAAGCCACATCGGCCCTTGATACGGAAAGTGAAAGGCTGGTGCAGGATGCTATAAATAAAATGATGGAAAACCGTACCTCCATTGTTATTGCCCACCGGCTGTCAACCATCCGTCATGCCGACGAGATCATTGTATTGCAGAAGGGAAGGATCGTGGAAAGAGGTAATCATGAAGCCCTGCTGGAAAGAAAAGGATATTACCACCGCCTGGTTCAAATGCAGGAAGTTAAATAAGCTTTTCGCAGAAGCCTCACCGTTAAAATTTTTTTAGGGGTAAGCCATTAATTTTTGGAATAAAAAAAATTTTAGCTTTGGCAGCTACATGAGTACCGGCTTATTAAGAATACTTCTTGCAGATGACGACCTCGAAGATCTTGAGTTGATTGAAGATTCTATAAAACTTATAGAGCCTTCAGCTATTCTTCATAAAGAATACAATGGCAAAGCCGTTCTGGATTACCTTGCCCGCATTTCGGATAAAGAACTTCCCTGTTTGATAGTACTTGATTATAATATGCCCGAGCTGAAAGGATCGGAAGTACTTGCAGAACTCTGTGTACAGCCAAGGTTTACCGAAATTCCAAAAGTTATTCTGAGTACTTCCAGTAGCTGGATCTATATAAAGGAATGTATGGATAATGGTGCAACGGAATACATGGTTAAACCCACCAACTGGAATGACATGGAAAACCTTTCTAAAAAACTGCTTTCCTACTGCTCCTGAAATTATAAGTATTTGGGAAGAAATATCTCAAACTCTGAACCCTCACCCTCAATGCTGGTTACCCTTATCTTTCCTTTATGATTCTGCACAATTCTTTTACTTATGGCCAGCCCGATGCCTGAGCCCGAAATTCCCATTGTATTGGATAGCCGCTGGAAAATTTCAAATACTTTTTCGGCAAATTGCTGGTTAAAGCCAATGCCATTATCCCTGACATATATCCGGTAAAAAAATTTGTTGTTGTCAATCCCGGGCTCTCCTATTTCGGCGCCCTTGGTAATATCGCATCCTATATCAAGTTCCAGATTGCGTTGAGGATGTTTATATTTAATGGCATTGCTCAACAGGTTATCGAACAACTGTTTCAGCTGGAAGGGAATACCATTTATCACTGGAAGCGGTTTCCTGTCCACCTTCATTCCCGAATTTTCTACTTCTTCTTTATGTTGAAGTAAAATTTCATTAACAATTTCATTCAAATCTGTTTTTTCAAAGTCTTCCTCAACAATGGAAGCCTTGGAATAAGAAAGAAGATCATCAATAAGATCGCCCATCTTCTTCACACTTTTTATAGACCTGTTGAGGTATTCACGGGATTTACTGTCTAAAATGTTGGCTTCATTTTCTGCTATATAATAATTATATAATTGAATTTTCCTGAGAGGCTCTTTCATATCATGAGAAGCAGCATAGGCAAATTGTTCCAGTTCTTTATTCTGAAATTCAAGCTGCTGTGTATATTTTTTCAGTTTATCTTCTGCAATTTTTTGCATGGTAAGATCCCTGGTAACTTTGCTAAAACCAATTACCTTTCCTTTTCGGTTGTGTAGTGCCGTTAGAACGATGCTTCCCCAGAACATAGTACCGTCTTTTCTTAATCTCCATCCTTCATGCACCGCTTTGCCTTTAGTAAAGGCCTGTGTAATTATTTTTTTTGGCAGCCCTGCCGCCCTGTCCTCAGGCAGGTAAAACAATTCGAAACTTTTGCCAACAATATCCGGTTCGGCATAACCCTTGATCTTTTCAGCTCCCTTGTTCCAGTTTTGAACAATTCCGTTTTCATCCAGGAAAATGATAGCATAGTCTTCAACCTCTTCCACCATTTTATGATACCTTTCTTCAGATTCCTTTAATTCACTCCTGCTGTTTAGCATGTTGCGGGTATTGTTACCTGCATTATTTTCCAGGCGAAGGCCTAGTTCTTTGATCCTGGCTTCTGCATTTTTAAGCGCTTCCTGTACAGATTTCAGTTCAGATATATCTTTCATTAAACATACAGCACCTGCAACCTTATTCTTCTCGTCTTTCAGCAGTTTGATACTAAATGAAAGATGAAGCTCAATACCGCTGCGTGTTTTTACCCGGGCTTGGCTATTCTCTACATTTCTACCGGTTTTTAGTGCCTCTGCCAAAGATGTTTCTCCCGGATCGACCAGCTTATCGTTAATTCTCCATTCCCTGAAATATGTGAAAAGCCGAACATCTTCTTCTTTTTGGGAAGGCTTAAAACCCCACAGGGCAGTTGCCTGGTCGTTATAATATAAAATATCACCCTTGCTGTTGCAGATAAAAGCCGCCTCCGGAATAAGATCTATTAAGGTTTTGTCGAACATTTCCAATGAACTAACAGTTCCGGAGCTGGCAATCCTGCTTCCGGGAGGAATGATTTGTTCCATTAATAAGGGTGTTAAGTGGCTTAAAATTAAACAATTATTATTCCAGGGCAGGGCAACACCCTCAGTTTTATGGAAGAGCAGGAAGTAAAAATGCAGGTAGCCTTGCTTTTCAGGGTAGGACGGATGCCGCAAAATTCATTTTAAAATGGCGCAAACGCCCCCTTTCATTGCAGCGTATTGCATATAAGTTTGTTCTTTAATATTTTTTATGGAACATATCTCCCCATGTTTATGGATTGATAATAATGCCTAAAGAAGTGCAGGCAGCTCCTGAGCATTTGAGAAAATTTAAAATAACAGCGGCACCTGCAGCAGAGTACTCAAAAATTTGGTCAGGATCCGGATAAAAAACAAGGCAATACTGCTGGCGAAAAAGAAAAAGAATGAAAAACACTGAAAATGTATTTGATCATGTTCACTCTTATTTTAGAGATGAAGATCTTCATTATTCGGGTGCAACACCACAATTAAAAGCACTAAATGCTTTTGCAGGAAATTGGAAAACAAATGGATTTGTTTATACCACAGATCATACGGAAAAATTACCGATAAAAGGATATGACAGCTATTACTGGGTTAAGGGTGGACATTTTATGGTTCATGAAGCAGATGTAATGATGGGCAACGAAAGAATGCAATCCATAGAGATCATAAGGTATGATGCATTTTCTGGAAAATTCCTGATGCATTATTATGGAACAGATGGAGGAACAGGAAAAATGCAAGCAGAATGGGATGGGAAGTTCTGGAAATTTTATTCGGACCTGGAAAAATTTTGCGGAACATTTTCGGATGATGGAAATAAAATCTCCGGAACCTGGAAAAGATTGTTACATAACGAATGGGTGAAGTGGATGGAGGTGGAGCTTGAGAGGTGGTGAATAGTGAATGGTGAATAGTGAACCTGCCTGCCGGCAGGTGGTGAATGGTCTCGAGGTAAGAAAAATAATCTATACTATCAACACTATTGAAAACTTAAACAGGATTATAAAAAATATACCAAAATAAAACTCAGTTCACAGAAGATATTTCAGCGCAACAAAGGCAATTTACCTTGCGATAAAATATATATCAAAAAAATGAAACCAACCTATCCATAGCTGGTAGTTGATTCTATACCAGTTCTTATCTATCTTCAAAAAAGACGATTTAATTTGGTAGTGCTGAGTTATCTACTCACTACTCACTACTCACT
>JAEZCV010000016.1 GCA_023429985.1 Bacteroidota bacterium
ATTCACTACTCACTACTCACCACTCACCCCTCACCCCTCACCTCTCACCACTTTCCAGCATATTTATGTATTTTTGCAGGTTGGTGCAGCACTTGTTGCGCTTTATTGTTCTAATACCTAACGATGGCAAAAAATATGTTACACTGTTCTTTCTGCGGCCGCAGCCGGGATGAAGTAAAGATCCTCATAGCCGGCCAGGAAGGGCATATCTGCGAGAATTGTGTTGAGCACGCCCGCGAGATCATCGACCAGGAATTACTGGTGCGCGATGATAAATCCACCGGCACATCGGCTTTTAAACTAACCGTTAAAAAGCCTATGGAGGTAAAAAAATACCTGGATGAATACGTGATAGGCCAGGATGAAGCCAAAAAAGTGCTGGCAGTTGCCGTATACAATCATTACAAACGCCTGCAATACAAAACTTCCGATTCCATTAAGGATGAAATAGATATTGAAAAAAGCAATATTGTAATGGTGGGAGAA
Organism: Bacteroidota bacterium; assembly: GCA_023429985.1. Lineage (GTDB taxonomy): Bacteria > Bacteroidota > Bacteroidia > Chitinophagales > Chitinophagaceae > Flavisolibacter. The sequence continues at coordinate 487 of JAEZCV010000016.1, forward strand.
ACCGGTACCGGTAAAACCCTGCTTGCCAAAACCATTGCCAGGCTTTTAAATGTTCCTTTTACCATTGTGGATGCCACTGTATTTACCGAAGCCGGTTATGTGGGTGAAGATGTGGAAAGTATTCTTACCCGCCTGCTGCAGGTGTGCAATTATGATGTAGCTGCTGCCGAACGCGGAATAGTTTATATAGATGAAATTGACAAGATCGCACGCAAAAGCGATAATCCTTCCATCACCCGTGATGTAAGCGGCGAAGGTGTGCAACAGGGCATGTTGAAATTGCTGGAAGGCACCGATGTTCTGGTTCCCCCACAGGGCGGTAGAAAACACCCCGAACAAAAACTGATCAAGATCAACACCCAAAATATACTTTTCATTTGCGGTGGCGCCTTTGATGGTATCGACAGGATCATTGCACGCAGGGTGCAAACCAATACCATTGGATTTAATGTAGATAAGGAACTGCAGGAAAGCATGAAGAAAAACCTGCTGCGTTATGTAAATGCACAGGACCTGAGAAGCTTTGGACTGATACCCGAATTATTGGGTCGTTTACCTGTGGTAACACACCTCGATCCATTGGATGCTGTAACCCTTCGTGCCATACTTACAGAACCCAAGAATGCTCTAATTAAACAATACATCCGGTTGTTTGAGCTGGAAGGTATTCAACTTACCATTGAAGATGATGTTCTGGATTTTATGGTTGAAAAAGCACTCGAGTATAAACTTGGTGCACGTGGTTTACGCAGCATCTGCGAAGGCATTCTTACGGATGCCATGTATGAACTTCCTTCTTCAAAAGAAAAGTTCTTCAACCTTGATATAGAATATACCAAGCGCAAATTTGACAAGAGCAAATTGAGCCTGCTGAAAGTTGCTTAATCATTAAATACGAAATAAATGTTTGGATTGAACACCGACAATGCACAGGGACAGGTCTCTGAACTGAAAGAAAAATTAATGAAGGAAACCGGTTTACCCGAAGACAAGGTTAACCAGGTAATTGAAACCATTAAGAATTTCGTGGTAGATAAATATCCCATGCTTTCCGGCGCCGTAAATAATATGCTGGGAGGAAAATAATTTACCCATTGAAACGCTGTATCGTATGTTTCTTACTGGTAATATTCAGCCAGTGCTCGCAAAAGAAACCTGCCATACAGCGTTCTTTTTATTACTGGAAGTCGGTATTCAAAACCTCCGCAGCCGAGCAAAACATCCTCGATTCTCTTTCAGTAAATAAACTCTATGTCAAATTCTTTGATATAGCATTTCAAAATAATAAGCCTCAACCAGTTGCCCTGGTGCATTTTGCACAACCGCCTGCAACCGAGATCATACCCACGGTTTTTATAACTAATCAAACCATCGAAAATATCCCGGAAACTGAAGTGGATTCACTTGCAGCAAATATCATCCGCTTAATAAATGATATCCGGCTGGTAAATAACCTCAACGATTTTAAAGAAATACAAATGGATTGCGACTGGAGCAGGAATACAAAAGATAAATACTTCCGATTGCTGTCTTTAATTAAACAACATGATGATGTAAAGGATAAAGTTCTTTCGGCCACCATCAGGCTGCACCAGGTAAAATATTCTTTACAAACCGGTGCGCCCCCCGTAGATAAAGGATTGCTGATGTGTTATAACATGGGCAACCTTACCAATCCTTCTACTACCAATTCCATCATCGATCCTTCGGAACTGGCCAAATATGCCAGCCATATCAGCAATTATATGCTGCCACTGGATATTGCCCTGCCGGTGTTTGACTGGTTCGTTTGGTTTCGAAATAACCATTACAAAGGCCTGGTTCGAACATCTGCAATTAAAAACACTTCATTAAAAGATATTAAGTTTGAGAAGGACACTATCATCTCCGGCTATTCTTTCCACCAGCACGACCGCCTGCGTTATGAAGGAAGCTCTATGAAAGACCTGGAAGCTGCTGCAGATATGATCGGTAAATATTTGGGTTTGAAAAACTTCAATGTAGTTTTATTTCACCTGGACGAAGAACAACTGGAAAAATATTCAATACATGAACTTGAAAATATTTTTAACCGCTTTCATTAGCGGTATATTTTGCGCCTTTCCTACCAACATCTTCGGATGTGGTGGAGAAGTTGATCCTTACGATTATTATATCTCATTCTTCAGTCGTAAACTGGTAACCGACCAGGAACAAAGACCTTTTTTTTATACCAATCTCCTGCTTTTTTATGATGGCGATTATTATGGAACAGAAAATATAGATCATTCAGCAATAATGATCAAAGACTGGAAGAAATACACGGGAAATAAAGTTGATGAAAAAGAAGTAGAAGCTTACTTGTTTTCCGAACCAAAGGAAAACATCGAGCATGTTTTGCAATCGTGGAACAATAAAAAGGAATTAAAAAATATTGCTGACAGCAATGCGCTTGCAAAATATTTCATCAACAATAAAAACCGGAACGCATTTGAATATTTAAACATAGCAAGAAAAACAGAAGCGCTTTCTGTCCGGGAACTCTGGTCAGCAAATCCGGTAAGGGACAGTGCATATCTTGAAACTATTGAAAATGAAATTCTAAAACTGCTTTCGGACAAACCTGATGATTTTCTAAAAGAAAGACTGGCATTTCAACTATGCAAAACTAATTTCTACCAGGGCGACTTCCAGTCATGCATAGATTATTACAATACCTTCTTTAATGATGATGAGGTTTCCTTATTGCAGCAGCAGGCCTTATCCTATAAGGCAGGTAGTTATTACCGTTCAGGAAGAAATAAAGAAGCAGCCTATGATTTCACCAAACTGTTTGCCGAAAATATACTTGACAGGCAAACGGTTTTCATGGGCTTTCTCTGGTCAACAAATTATTGCGATCCTCAACTGGAATCATTATATGTAGAACAATGCAAAACTGAAGCAGAAAAAACATTGATGCTTTCCATGTTCGCGCTTCATGGAAGCACACCTAAATTGCATCTCATCAAACAAATTCAACCACAAGATCCATCCAATCCCATACTTCCCTTACTGGTTTCAAGAGAAGTGCATAAAATGGAGGAACGATATCTTTCTCCCGACCTGGAAGAATTTAAAACAGGTGACAAGCAATATGATTTTTATTTTCATGAGGATGCTGATGAAACTCCATTGATTGAAACCATCCAGTACCTGGAAAGTTTAGGAAAAGAAAAAACCATTCACCAGGCATTTTATCTTACAGCAGCAGCCCATCTTTTATTCATTAATAAAGAATATGAAAGATCGGAAGCATTCATTGCAAGAGCTGAAAGCATATCAAACAAACCTGATGTGAGAGACCAGTTGAATTTTCTTAAACTTATTAATGCATCGAGAAATTCAAAACTGGAGGAAAAAAATTTCGAACACAACATTCTTCCTTTACTTGAATGGCTGCAACAAAAAGCGGCCACTGATCCGGAATACCGGTTATTTGAAAAAAATTATTATTCAAGAATTCTTGCACAGCACTACCACCAAACAGATAATGAAACCAAAGCTGCGCTGGCATTTGGATTGAGCGACCAGTCAAAGAACTCAATCTATGGCGAAGGCATCAGTTTTTTAAGGAACCATATGGCCACCGATGACCTGCTTACACTCTATGAAATGTTCAATAGAAAAGATCTTTCTGCTTATGAGCACTTCATGCTTCACAACACATCATTTAATGCAGCAAACGTTGCCGATGTAATTGGCACTTCTTATATGAGGGATCATGATTTTAAAAATGCAATTGCCTGGCTGAAAAAAAACGCCGACCCTGCTGAACTAAGGATCACTGACTGGTACGGCAATGAAACCAATGTTGATCCCTTTTATGATTATGTAAATGACTATGAAAGATTTGATAAGAAACTTGCGCAGCCTTATACCAAACTTTCGCTTGCAGAAGAAATGCTGAAGCTGGAAGGCAAGTTGAAAACCGCTACAAATAAAGAGCAGCTTTCACGCATATATTACAAACTTGCCAGCGGCTATTACAATATGAGTTACTATGGCAACAGCTATTATGCTGTTGTTTATTACCGTCCTACCACGCTATGGAATACGGGTGAATACGAACTGGAATGGGAGAAAGAATATTTTGGCGTGCACAAAGCCAAAGAATATTACCAGAAAGCTTATGAATTAACTTCCAATAAAGAATTTAAAGCTGCATGCGCATTTCTGGTAATTAAATGCGATCAAAGGCAGGTGATAACCGAACCTTATTATTATGGTTCTAATTCCGATAGTTCATGGAAGGCTTTTAAATATAATAAGGGCTTTGCTCAATTTCAAAAAGATTTCGGTGATACAAAGTATTTCAATTATGTTTTTGAGCGGTGTAGTTATTTGAGGGATTTCGTGGAGAGATAGTCTTTGGATTTTTTTGAACCACTAAAATTTGAACCACGGAGGCACGAAGGCACAAAGAAACACGGAGGAAACTTCTTTTGTTTTATAATGTCTTTTTAATAAAAATTTTTAAAATAGATTCATTTAGTATTTCTTCGTGTCCCTTTGTGCCTTCGTGCCTCCGTGGTTCAAAAAAACAAAAACATAAAAAAATCCCGCCTCTTCAGCGGGATTGAACCGGGTACTTTCGGTTTTCCGTCCATCTATTCATTAAGGAAGCGCACTTCCATTTTTCATTAACTGCAACCCATGGAGTTACCGCAATTCAGGCATTTGTAACAGGTGCCACTTCTAACGGTAATATGTCCGCAGGTATTACATGCAGGCGCATCGCTTTGCATGCTCCTTGCTGCAGCATTCACTGCATCCAAAGATTTTTCAGCCTTCATCACCGGCTTCTGTGCCTTAACCGGAGTTGTGGAAGAAACAATTCTCAGGTTAGAAAGCTCGGGTTGTTTAGCAGGTTCGTCCCACTCTTCATCGCCCGTATTCATCACCTCAGGTTTGTCGAGTACATGAACCAGGTCGGTGCGGTTGAGGTATTCGTAGCCCAGTGCCCGGAAGATGAAATCAACAATGGAAGTGGTTGACCTGATATTCGGATGTTCTACAAATCCTGCTGGTTCAAACCTGGTGAAAACAAATTTCTCAACATATTCTTCCATGGGAACACCATACTGTAATCCAATAGAAACGGCAATGGCAAAACAGTTCAACATGCTGCGCATGGTAGCACCTTCCTTGGCCATATCAATAAAGATCTCTCCTACGGTTCCGTCGGCATATTCTCCTGTTCTCAGGAAGATGGTCTGGCCATTGATCTTGGCCTTTTGGGTGAAGCCCCTGCGCTTGGCCGGCAGTGCTCTTCTTTCAACAATACTGGCAAGCTTTCTTTTTAACTGGGTATCGGGTGAAGCCTGTACACGCTTGGTTACTTCTTCCAGTAATTCTTCAATGGTTAATTTGCCCATATCTACAATGTTCGACTCGGGCATTTGCGCTTCGTCAGCATCGGCAGTGGCAGTCTGCACATCGTCTTTTTTCTTCTTATCACTTTTATTACTCAGCGGCTGCGAAAGTTTGGAACCGTCGCGGTATAAAGCGCATGCTTTCAATCCAAGCTGCCAGCTTAGTAAATAAGAATCTGCTATCTCTTCCACTTTTGCTTCGTGCGGAAGGTTGATGGTTTTTGAAATGGCACCGGAAATAAATGGCTGCGTGGCACCCATCATCCTGATGTGTCCATTGGCATGGATAAAACGCTCACCTTTCTTACCGCATTTGTTGGCACAATCAAAAACTGGAAGGTGTTCCGGTTTCAAATTAGGTGCCCCTTCAACCGTCATGGTTCCGCATACATAATCGTTGGCGGCATCTATTTGTTCATCGGTGAAACCTAAAGCTTCCAGCAAATTCCATTCAAAATCGAAATATTGTTCCGGAGTAAAACCTAAACGTTTCAAACATGCTTCTCCAAGATTATAAACATTGAATACAAATCCAATTTCAAATGCCGATGCAACAGATTTATCAAGCTTTGCAATTTCTTCTGCAATAAATCCTTTCTCACTTAAGGTTTGATGATTAATGAAGGGCGCTCCTGCAAATGTTCCGGAACCTACGGCATATTTTACAATGCCTTCCACTTCTTTATCGGAATATCCAAGGTTGCTTAATGCAACAGGAACCGACTGGTTGATGATTTTAAAATAACCACCACCGGAAAGTTTCTTGAATTTAACCAGTGCAAAATCGGGTTCAACGCCTGTAGTATCACAATCCATTACCAGCCCGATAGTACCAGTAGGCGCAATTACGGTAGCCTGTGCATTTCGGTAACCATACTTCTCTCCCATTTCCACTGCATCATCCCAGGCCTTGCAGGCAGCTTTCAATAAATAATCAGGACAATACTGTGCTTTCAAACCCTGAGGTTTTACACTTAACTGTTCGTAGCTGTCGGCATCATAAGCAGCCAGGCGGTGATTTCTCATCACGCGCAGCATGTGTTCTTTATTTTCTTCGTAGCGGGGGAAGGCACCCAGTGTGGCAGCAATTTCAGCGGAAGTTTTATAAGAAGTCCCGGTCATGATTGCCGTAATAGATCCTGCGATGGCTCTTGCTTTTTCACTGTCGTAAGGAATGCCGCTCACCATTAATAAGGTTCCAAGGTTGGCAAATCCTAAACCCAGTGTGCGGTATTCATAACTCAGTTGCGCAACTTCTTTCGATGGGAACTGCGCCATCAATACAGAAATTTCAAGCACGGTTGTCCAAAGGCGACAAACATATTCAAAGCCTTCTACGTCGATGGTGTTGTTTTCGTTATTATAAAACTTCATCAGGTTGGCCGATGCCAGGTTACATGCTGTATTATCCAGGAACATGTATTCCGAGCAGGGGTTGGAAGCCCTGATCTCACCACCTTCGGGACAGGTATGCCATTCGTTGATAGTTGTATTGTATTGTGTACCCGGATCGGCGCATCTCCAGGCAGCATAGGCGATCTGGTTCCAAAGTTCACGACTTGGTACCTTGCTCATCACGCGGCCATCCGTTCTTGCCGTCAGTTCCCAGTCCTCACCTTTTTCCAGTTTATCAAAAAACGAATTAGGAATACGTACAGAGTTGTTGGAATTTTGTCCGCTTACCGTGCGATAAGCTTCGCCTTCATAATCGCTTGGATAACCCGCATCAATGAGGGCACCCACTTTTTTCTCTTCTTCAACCTTCCAGTTAATGAACTTTACTATTTCGCGGTGATCGAGGTCGAGACAAACCATTTTAGCAGCACGACGCGTAGTACCACCACTTTTAATGGCACCTGCAGCACGGTCGCCAATTTTAAGGAATGACATCAATCCACTTGAAGTACCACCACCCGATAATTTTTCACCCTCACCACGAAGGTTAGAGAAGTTGGTACCAACACCCGAACCATATTTAAATATTCTTGCTTCACGCACCCAGAGATCCATGATACCCCCATCATTCACCAGGTCATCTTCCACACTCAAAATGAAACAGGCATGAGGCTGGGGGCGTTCGTAGGCAGAAGTAGATTTTTTCAGTTTGCCATCTTTTGCATCCACATAATAATGCCCCTGGGGCTTTCCTTTGATGCCATAGCTTTCGTGCAGACCGGTATTGAACCACTGAGGTGAGTTGGGAACACACATCTGGTTGAGGATGCTGTACACCAGCTCTTCGTAAAAAACCTGGGCATCTTTTTCAGAGGCAAAATAACCATTGCGTTCGCCCCATACTCTCCAGCAATTTGCCATACGGTGTGCCACCTGCTTTACCGAGGTTTCTCTTCCAAGCGATCCATCGGGTTGAGGAACGCCAGCCTTCCTGAAATATTTTTGGGCAAGAATATCTGTTGCGATCTGGCTCCATTGTTTGGGCACTTCAACATTGGTCATTTCAAAAACAACTTCGCCGCTGGGGTTGCGGATCACCGATGTTCGGTAGTCGTATTCGAACTGGTCGTAAACATTAATATCATCGCGGGTGTACTTGCGGGGGAAGGAGAGTCCTTTTGTAGCGGTGGTGTTATCTGCCATATAGCTGCGTTTAAAAAATTAATAATGAGTGGAACGATCGAGGTTGACGACGAAAATATCTTTCCCTGATCAAAAAATGAAGCGATAGATATGCACAGCTGTGGATAAACAAGGTGGGAAAAATCAAGCCTCCATCCAGCCCTGAAAAAGACGGTGAAGGACGTAGAAAAAATTGTTTTGAGCGAAATAATTTTTGGTGGAGGGAAGAAAAAGCGTTAAGATAATTTCCCAACCTGCCTGCCGGCAGGCAGGTTGGGAAATGAGTTAATTGGAAAATGAGAGAACGTGAAGATTCAATGCAATAAACAATTAATGTTTAAAGAAATAGTTCAGGTATTTTTTTAAATTGGGGTCAGTTGTAAAATCATATTGATAAAACAGTATTTTTTTTACTACAGCCCACGGTTTTAACCGTGGGATTTAGAAGCAAATCATTTAGAACAAAACCATTTCAATGGTTTCAGGAACGTTCTGTTCAACAAGGGCAATCATCTCTGCCATCTGCGCAAGGGAATGTTTTAAACATCAACAAGGTGTTCCAATCTGCGGAAATCAGCGGGAAACAAAAAAATATTTCCCGCGGATGGCGCGGATTGAGAAAGTCATTTGTTTGTTGCAAAATGCACCAGCGCAGATCTGCGCTGATAGGAATCCGAGAGAACAAAGGGAAAAAATAAAGGAAGCCATAAAT
>JAEZCV010000147.1 GCA_023429985.1 Bacteroidota bacterium
GGCTTAGGGTTTAAAAAAATAGCTTCCCTTCAAGCCCACATTGATCTACAGCGGAAAATTTTTGCTTTTTGAATTTTTACCGGACAGCAGTGAATGGTGAATAGTGAATGGTGAGTAGTGAGTGGTGAACCTGCGGTGAAGGCAGGTACATTTATACTATACAATGGTAAAAGGATAGTAGGAGCTGAAGGCTTCAGGTCCTACGATCCTTTTACTATGCTTTTACTATCCTACTCCTTTCTTAGTACTACCTTACTGAAATCCAAATACAATCCTATCACTAATTTTCTAATAACATCATAACTAAAAAAAATGGTGAATAATGAATGACTCTTTTGACCATTCACCATTCACCATTCACTATTCACTACTCACCACTAATAATCCATTCCACCCATGCCCGGCATTCCTGCAGGTGCAGCAGCAGCGGATTTAGGTTCCGGCTTGTCGGCAACAACACATTCTGTTGTTAACAACATACCCGCAATAGAAGCGGCATTTTCCAGTGCAATTCGGCTTACTTTAGTTGGATCGATAACACCAGCAGCAATAAGGTTTTCATACTCCTCGGTGCGTGCATTGAAACCATAATCACCTTTTCCTTCACGAACCTTGTTCACTACAACACTTCCTTCAATACCGCAGTTTTCAACGATCTGGCGAAGTGGCTCTTCCAGTGAACGGCGTATGATCTGAACGCCTGTTTTTTCATCAATGTTCAGTGTTTCAATTTTATCTAAAGATTCGATAGCGCGTACATAAGCAACACCACCACCAGGAACAATTCCTTCTTCAACAGCAGCTCTTGTTGCATGCAATGCATCGTCAACGCGATCTTTCTTTTCTTTCATTTCAACCTCAGTGGCAGCACCAACATTCAGTACAGCAACACCACCGCTTAATTTAGCAAGGCGCTCCTGTAGTTTTTCGCGATCGTAATCGGAAGTTGTGTTTTCAATCTGAGATTTGATCTGGTTTATACGTGCATTGATATCTTCCTTCTCTCCTTTACCACCAACAACAGTTGTATTGTCTTTATCAATAACAACTCTTTCAGCTTTACCAAGGTAAGTAAGGTCAGCATTCTCCAATTTATATCCCTGCTCTTCGGAGATCACGATACCTTTTGTAAGGATGGCAATATCCTGAAGCATTTCTTTCCTGCGATCGCCAAAGCCGGGAGCTTTCACTGCAGCCACGCGCAAGGTTCCGCGTAATTTATTTACCACAAGTGTTGCCAGGGCTTCGCCTTCCAGGTCTTCTGCAATAATCAGCAATGGAGCGCCCTGCTGTGCTACTTTTTCAAGTATGTGCAGGATATCTTTCATGCTGCTGATCTTTTTGTCGTAGATCAGAATAAATGGATTTTCCAGTTCAGCATGCATTTTCTCGCTGTTGGTAACAAAGTAAGGAGAAATGTAACCGCGATCGAACTGCATACCTTCCACTACATCAACAGTAGTTTCAATTCCTTTGGCTTCTTCAATAGTGATCACACCATCTTTAGAAACTTTTTCCATTGCTTCGGCAATCAGCTTACCAATTTCAGAATCATTATTAGCTGAAATGGTAGCCACCTGCTCGATCTTCCTGTTATCGTTTCCAACAGTTTGCGACTGAGAACGAAGGTTTTCAACAACAGATTTTACAGCTTTGTCAATACCACGCTTAAGGTCCATTGGGTTGGCACCTGCAGCCACGTTCTTCAATCCTTCGGTTATAATTGCCTGTGCAAGAACGGTTGCAGTGGTGGTTCCATCACCAGCAATATCTGCAGTTTTAGAAGCCACTTCTTTTACCATTTGAGCGCCCATGTTCTCAATAGCATCTTCCAGTTCAATTTCTTTAGCTACCGTAACACCGTCTTTGGTTACAGCAGGTGATCCGAATTTTTTCTCTATCACCACGTTACGGCCTTTTGGCCCGAGGGTTACTTTAACAGCATTGGCTAAAGTATCCACGCCTCTTTTCATTTTATTACGGGCATCAGTTTCGAAAAACAGTTGTTTTGCCATATTTGAAAAATTAAATTTTAAAGAATAAAAATTGTTTGCTGGTAAATCGTTTTTAAACAATAGCGAGGATATCGCTTTCTCTCATGATCAGGAAATCTTCACCTTCAATTGAGATCTCCGTTCCGGAATATTTGCCGTAAAGCACCAGGTCGCCCTGCTTAACAGTTACGGGTTCATCTTTTTTACCAGGACCGGCAGCGATAACAGTTCCACGCTGTGGTTTCTCTTTTGCAGTGTCAGGGATGATAATTCCGCCGGCAGTTTTTTCTTCAGCTGCGGCTGGCTTCACAATAACTCTGTCGTGTAGAGGGGTAACATTTACTTTGTTAGCCATACGTTTTATTTTTTTTGGGTTTAAATGAAAAATATTCAAGGCCTGCCAATCCTTTATGCAGGCAGGCGAAGGTAGGCGAATTGTGTGCCACCGGAAGTTTTAATGTTAAAATAGCAGGTTTGAGACAGAAAGACCCGGAGTCGGCGGGCAGGGACTATCAGTTTGGCAGGAGGAGGCTGGGCTTTGAGGGTTTAGGAGGTTTAGGAGGTTTAGCAGGTTTAGAAGGCTTAGAAAGTTTAGTATAGGTTTAGGAGGTTTAGAAAGTTTAGTTGTTTAGGCTTACTTCTAAACGACTAGACGCCAAACAACTAAACCCCTAAACGACTAAACGCCTAAACGACTAAACTACCAAACGACTAAACACCTAAACGACTAAACACCCAAACGACTAAACTACTAAACAACTAAACACCTAAACGACTAAACGACTAAACGCCTAAACCTGCCTGCGGCAGGCAGGCCCTAAACATCTAAACCATTCCCCCTACTGTTCCAGCATCGTAGGCACCGGCGGATCGTCATTTTTTCTTGCAGGCGTTTCTTCTTTTTTAGCAGGCTGGCCCAGGTAATTGGGCAGGTCCATGCCCGCCATATCAAAAATGTCTTTCAATGGCGGAACGGCCTTATATAATCCGGAAACAAAATTGGCAGTGGAGCTTTTGCCATCCGTATTCTGGCCGTTTTCCCAAACCGTGATCTTGTCGATCTTAATATTTTTAATGGCCTCAGTTTGCATTCTAACCAGTTCAGGCAATTTGTCAGATATGAGCAACAGAACAGCATCTTTTGGATTATTGCCTGCAGCTTTCACGATCTGGTCCAAACCTTCGGCCTGTTTGGTAAGGATCTCGTACATACCTCTTGCTTCGGCTTCGAGTTTGGCATAAATGGCATCGGCTTCACCTTTAGCTTTTTCACGGATCTTTTCAGCTTCCGCCTGTGCTTCAATAATGGCTTTTTGCTTTTCTATTTCGGCCGAAACCACAATATTGGCATTTTGCGAAGCCCTGTCTCTTTCCGCACGGGCATCTTCTGCTCTTTTTTCCGCCGTATAGGCTTCTTCCAGCGCTTTGGCCGCCTGCACTTTTTCGGCAGCAATGGCACGCCTCATAGCTTCCGCTTCTCTTTCTCTTTTCTCGGCCTCCGAATCTGCTATCTGAATCTTTGAAAGGTTCTCTCCCTGCACAGCAATGGCATTTGCTTCGGCTGTTTTAATACGGGTATCTCTTTCAGCTTCCACTTTTCCAATGGATTCATCGCGATTGGCCGCAGCAATCATTATCTCTTTATCTTTTTCCGCCAGTGCAATCTTTACATCGCGCTCTCTTTGTGTTTCTGCAATTTTCACATCGCGTTCGCGGTAAGCATCCTGTATACTGATATCTTTTGAACGCTCGGCTTCTGCTTTACCCACTTCACCAATCCTGTCCTGTTCAGCCACACTTTTCTTTGCTTCGTTGATGGCTTTGGCTGCTGCTTCCTTACCTAATGCTTCTATGTAGCCACTTTCATCTTTAATGTCGGTGATGTTCACGTTAATCAGCTTCAAACCAATTTTCTTCAGCTCCATCTCCACGTTGGAAGCAACATTGGAAAGAAATTTATCACGGTTGTTATTGATCTCTTCAATATCCATCATTGCCACCACCAAACGCATTTGTCCAAGGATAATATCGTTTGCCAATGAATGAATATCTCCCGATCCTAATCCCAGCAATCTTTCGGCAGCATTTTCCATTACACCGGGTTCGGTACTGATACCTACGGTAAACTTCGATGGAACATCAACCCGTATATTTTGTTTGCTTAATGCTTTAGTAAGATTCACTTCAATGGACATTGGAGTGAGGTCCATGAAAGAATAATCCTGTATCACCGGCCAGATAAAAGCGGCACCGCCATGAATACATTTGGCGCTGAGATTTCCTTCGGAATTGCTTCCCACTTTTCCAAATACCACCAGGATCTTGTCGGATGGACAACGTTTATAACGACTGAACAATCCGAACAGCATTATAAATACGATCAGCGCTGCACCGGCAAGCAAAATGAGTAAATAACCTTCCATTAAAATTTATTTTTTAGTGTTTTTAGATCAGGCAACAACGGGAACCAGTTGGGTAGTTACAAGCAATAGCTGGTTGTTAATAACGTTCACAACTTTTATGGGCATTCCGGTGGGAATGTCTTCGGTATCGTCGGTCATGGCATCCAGTTGCACCAGCCTTCCCTGCACCTGGATCTGTATTTTTCCAATTCCTTTACGGTTACCCGGAACCAGCAAATAGGTTTCTCCAATTTTATTCATTGCATTATGCATTTTCAAACTTCCATCGTGTTTAAGTTTTGAAGTCTGGCGCATTAGTACAAACAATATTACCACCATTAAAAAACCTGCTAATAAACCAATTGCAATGGAAAGTGCATTTCCAAGTCCTGCCTTATATGCAGCCAGGCCTGCCCATCCAAACATGGTAAAAAAGGCGATCATGTTTTTAATGGTGAAGAACTGCGTTCCGAAATCACCGCCATCGGAGATATCCGCTTCTGCCTCGGAATGATCGCCGCCGGTAAATAGAGATATGATGGTTTGAATTATAAAAAGGAATGAAAAGAAAAGTGCAATGCACCATAGAATCAGCTCAAAGCCCCGAAGTTGCCCCAGCCACTCCAAAAAATCTATAAGCATAAGTTCGGTTTGACTACGAAAATAAAGGTTTTGGTGGCAGATGAAAGGAATGTGAATAAATTACCATTTGAAAGCTTTAACCTGTTTTGTACGCCCGTTCAACTGCCAAAACTTCAAAAAAAGCCTAAAGCCTGAATCAATTCCTGCTTCATCCCTATCTTCGCCCGCTCAAACAGTTCTTAATAATGATAAGCAGAAGGAATATCAGGGTGAAAGTGATGCAAACGATTTATACTTTAAGTACCCGTGAACAGGAAATTAAAACAGGAGAACCTGTAAAGATCCTACAAACCCATTTCGACCAGTCAAAAGACCTTTTTATTTACCTTACTTATTTTCTTTCCGAGGTGGGAGCATTTGCCGAAACCTATTCTTACCAGCGTTCCAGCAAACATTTACCCAGCCAGGAAGACCTGAATGTAAATACCAAGATCGCAGGAAATGAAATCCTGTGGAAGATCAAAGAAGATATCTCTTACCAGCAGGAAATTGGCAAGGCAAAGCCCGAACACATGATTGATAAGGGTCTTATAAAAAAGATTTACCTGCGTTTAACGGAATCGGAAATTTATAAAAAATATATAGCCAGCCGCGAAAGGCTGCATAAGGACGAAAAGAATATTCTTGAATACATATTCGACGACCTGATGATAGCTAATGAAGACTTTATCGGTCATCTTGAAGAACATTTTATGAACTGGGATGATGATGCCGATATGGTAATTCATCTTGTTCATGGCATGCTTCAAAAACCAACGCAACTTGATTTCAGGGAAGTGATCAGTGCCGACAAATGGATCTTTGCAAAAAACCTTATCAGCACTGTAATGGAAAAGAAGGAACACATTGAAAAACTGATCGTACCCAAATTAAAGAACTGGGATGCAGAAAGAATTGCATCGCTGGATATGATCATAATGAAAATGGGTGTTGCTGAATTTTTATATTTTGATACCATTCCTCCAAAAGTTACCATTAACGAATACATTGATATTGCCAAGGAATACAGTACCGAACAAAGCGGTCAGTTTGTGAATGGTATTCTTGATAATATACATAAGGAACTGGTGCAGCAGGAAAAACTGCATAAGACCGAGTATAAAAGAAAGACGGTGTAAGCTTAATAATATTTACAATTACATTTGCAACCCAAACCAGACAAAAATGAAGTATTTAGTAATCCTGTTTTTTTCGGCTTTAGCAGTGTCCTGTAATAATTCAGACGAACAGGCAACTGCAAATTCTGACGTTACTGCAGATTCTTCAAATGCCATGCAGCCTGCTGCTCCTGCATTTGCAAGTATTGAATGGATTGATTCTATGCACCAGGACCTGGGAACCATTAAAAAAGGTCAATCTGTAGATATTACCTGGAAATTAAGGAACAATGGAACTGTTCCCCTGGTAATTGAAAACGTAGCTGCGGGATGTGGATGTACAGTGGCAGAAAAACCCGAGGCGCCCATTCAACCTGGCGGAGAAGGCATTATCAAAGGAAGGTTCGACAGCCAGACGCAGAGTGCCGGTGAGCAAAGGAAAAATATCACTGTACAGGCAAATACCGAACAAAAGAGTTATACCCTTACATTCAGGGCAGAAGTAAAAGAATAAATTTTTACAATTCAATTTTAAATATGTATTTATTACAATCAGGTGGCGGCGGTTCTATTCAGTTTGTTTTCCTGGGATTAATGATCCTGGTATTCTGGCTGTTCTTTATTCGCCCACAGGCAAAGAAAGCAAAGCAACAGAAAAGTTTTATTGATAATCTGCAGCGTGGCGACAAGATCGTAACCATTGCCGGAATTCATGGAACCATCAACAAGGTTAATGAAGATGGAACCATAAGTCTCGAGATCAATCCGGGCTCCTATATTAAAATAGAAAAATCTGCTATTTCTATGGAGTGGACAACCCAGATCAATAAAGTAACGGTTTCACAACCCGAGAAGAAATAAAATCAATTAGCTTATTTTAGGTCCCGGATTTTTCCGGGATTTTTTTATGCTTAAAATTGGAATAACAGGAGGAATAGGTTCAGGAAAAACTACGGTAGCAAAGATCTTTGAATTGCTGGGCGTGCCGGTTTATTATGCCGATGATGCAACAAAGAAATTATACCAAACCAACAGCCGGTTAAAAAAAGAGTTGATTGAACATTTCGGCACTTCTGTTTATGAAGGAAATGAATTGAACAGGAAGGAACTTGCTTCCATGGTTTTTGCCGATGCAGCTAAGCTTGCATTACTGAACAGCATTGTACACCCGCTTACTATTAAGGATGCGGAAGAATGGATGTTGAAACAAAATGCAGCATATATAATTAAGGAAGCAGCACTCTTATTTGAATCGGGTTCTGTGGCAGCACTTGATTATGTTATTGGAGTGCAATCGCCGGTTTCCATGCGTATTAAAAGAGTGATGGAACGCGATAATGTAAACCGCGAACATGTACTGGAAAGAATGAACAAGCAAATAGATGAAGGAATTAAAATGAAGCTATGCGATTTTATAATTGTGAATGATGAACAACAAATGGTGATACCTCAGGTACTGCAACTGCATGAGATTTTAATGAAATTAGCAACCTCCCAAACGCCTAAACGCCTAAACGCCTAAACCCCTAAACGCCTAAACCTCCCCTCCTACAGGCAACTAAACATATAAATCCCCAACCTTACACCCTAACCCTTAATAAACAACTCCAGGTCTCTCGGCACACCAAACAGTAAAAGAATATCTCCTTCCCTCACAACTGTTCCTTCAGAAATAATTCCCATTACCTGCATCTCGGATTTTTCATCCCCGAAAAGGTGTTTTTTGGAAACTTTTTTAATAATGGTTACCAGTACAAGCCTGTATTTAGATGCAAGGTTCAGTTCCTCAATAGTGCGGCCCACATACCGGGAAGGAACAGCCACTTCAAGTAAGCGATAATTCTGGTTGATCTGGAAAGAATCTATCACACCCGGGAGGTCGAGCTTCAATGCAAGCCTTTCGGCAGAAGAAGCTTCCGGGTAAACAAATTCTTCAACGTTCATGGCTTCCAGAACAATTTTCTGCAATGAACTGGTAACACGAACAATAATTCTTTCCACTTTCAATTGTTTGAGCAGTGCGGTTGTCATAATGGTAGCACCTTCATTTTCACCAATACCAACTATAGCGGCATCAATATCACGCAGGGGTAACTGTGCCATCGCTTCCTTACTGGTTGCATCCAGTGCAATGGTATGGGTTACTTCGTGTTTGTATTTATCCACCAGTTCCATGCGGCTGTCCACTCCTATTACTTCATGTCCCAATCCTACCAGTTCACGTGATAAAGCAGCGCCGAAGTTTCCTAAACCAAAAACAATAAACCTCATAATAAAAAATTATAGTGTTACTTCTTCTTTTGGATAACGGTAATGCAAAGTTGTGGTTTGCCTGATAAATGCTACCATAAGTGTTACACTTCCAATTCTTCCAATAAACATGGTAAGCATTAAAACCAGCTGGCTTACTTCTGACAAATCACCTGTTATTCCGAAACTTAAACCGGCCGTGCTAAAAGCAGCAAATACCTCAAAAGCTATTCTTATTAATCCTTTATCGCTATCGTTCACTGCAATTAAAAAAACCGAAAGCCCCATGAACAGCAGTGACATAAAGATCACTGCAAAAGCACGGCGGGTGGAAGCATGACTAACTTCTGCACGAAAGAATTCAGTTCGATCCTTTCCTTTTAAAACACTTACCATATTCAAAACAGCAAGACCAACCGTAGTAGTTTTAATACCACCACCGGTTGATCCCGGCGATGCACCAATCCACATCAGCAATAAATAAACCATTACCATAGGTAAAGAAAGGCTGGCAACATCAACTAAATTGAACCCTGAGGTTCTTGGATTAACGCTTCCGAAAAAGCTTGTCATTATTTTCCCGCCAATTGTAGGATGATCTTTCAGGTGCCCGTTAAATTCGAAAATAAAGAAAGCAATAAATCCGCCTGTCAACAATATAAAACTTACAAACAAGGCCAGTCTTGAATTAAGACTGATGATCTTAGAAAAATAAATCCTCCTTGGACTTTTAATTAAGAAATAAATGAAATTGGTGAATTTGATCCTGATATATCGCGAAAGATTAAATACAATAGGAAAGCCCATTCCGCCCAGTATAACCAGCAAAGCCATAAAAAACTGAAGCGAATAATTGAACTTCATCAATGGTTCGGCTAAACCGCTTGAATAGGTTGAAACGCCTGCATTACAAAATGCGGATACAGCATGAAATACCGAAAAGAAAATTTTATCTATCTGCCTGGGAAATAAATTATCATCGAGCGAAAAATAAATACTCAGCGCGCCAAATAATTCAAATAAAAAAGTAACGATCACCACCTGGTAAACAAAACGCATAATGTTGTTGATCTCTCTGCCACTCATCACATCGCGAGAGGCCAGGCGCGATTTTAAAGAAGTTCCTCCGGTAACAGCGTAGGCAAACAGTCCGGCAAAGGTCATAATGCCCAATCCTCCAATTTGAATAAGGGCAAGGATGATAAGCTTACCAAATGTTGTGAATTCTGTATTGAGATCAACGATCATTAACCCCGTTACACATACAGCACTTGTTGAGGTAAATATGGCCTCAAAGGCCGACAGGTTCTGGGTAGTTGCATTGGGAAGCTTTAAAAAAAAAGCACCGAAGAGAATGATCAAAATGAAACTTCCAACAAATAATAATGCAGGACTTACCGTTCCTTTATAGATAAATTGCAATAGGTAGGAAACTTCAATTACAAATGCCAGAAGAATACCAGAGTAAAGAATGATCTTTAGCAATAAAAATTGTTGTGTAACAGGGTTGATGATCATTTTTTGCGGCAGCACATAAAAAGCAAGAAACAGAATAAAAAACCAACCCACTATTGTAAAAACTCTTACCCAGGCTTTTCGTTTTTTAAACAGGTCGAATAACAACCTTACTCCCATCATGGCCACCAGCACATCCAGCAAAACGCGCAGCCATAAATTAAGTGCATTACTGTTTGACCAGAAAGGTTTAAATCCAAAATCGTATATCACCAGTCCTACCGCCAGGAATAATATAAAAGGAATGGTTCCGCTGATGGATCGTTGCACCACCTGCCTGGTATTTCGGAGAAAATTTTTTCCATCCAGCCAGTAACGTCTTGCCCTGATATAAACCTTCTTCCTCCTGTTCAATTAAAACAATTTTAACTGAGGTTGTCTAATGCGTTTTTAATACGGGAAAGTCCTTTTTCAATGTTAGGCAGACTGTTTGCAAATGAAATTCTTATACACTGATCATCGCCAAAAGCCGAACCTGTAACAGTAGAAACATGTCCTTTGTTAAGCAGGTACATAGAAAGATCGTCGGCATTGCGAATCACTTCATCACCATCTTTTTTTCCAAA
This sequence comes from Bacteroidota bacterium, assembly GCA_023429985.1. Lineage (GTDB taxonomy): Bacteria > Bacteroidota > Bacteroidia > Chitinophagales > Chitinophagaceae > Flavisolibacter. The sequence continues at coordinate 10,467 of JAEZCV010000147.1, forward strand.
ATAATATTCAACGCAGGGAAAGGCATAAAAAGCACCATCGGGTTCTGCAAATCGAAAACCTTTTATTTCTTTCATTAATTCCAGCACTCTTTTCCTGCGAATGCGAAATTCTTTTACCATTTCTCCTGTGGCCGTAAGTGGAGCGGTAAGCGCTGTAATGGCAGCTCTTTGAGTAACGGCGTTGGTTCCGCTTGTAAATTGTCCCTGCAGTTTATCACAGGCTTTGGCAATTTCAACCGGTGCGGCCATATATCCCAGCCGCCAGCCGGTCATGGCAAAACCTTTACTAAGGCCATTAATTACAATCGTGCGATCTTTTAATTCTTCAAACTTTGCAATGCTTTCGTGTTTCGAGGTGTAGTTGATGTACTCGTAAATCTCATCCGAAATAATTACCACCTGTGGATGTTTTTGAAAAACTTCAGCAAGCGATTTTAATTCCTCTTTACTGTAAACAGCACCACTTGGATTGCAGGGAGAAGAAAATATAAAGAGTTTTGTTTTTGAATTGATGGCGGCTTCAAGTTCTTCTGCATTTATTTTATAACCCGATTCCAGGGAAGTTTTCATAAGTTTCACCTTTCCCTGTGCCAGTTGTACCAGCGCTGCATAAGTAACCCAGAAAGGGGTGGGAATGATCACTTCATCACCTTCTTCAACCAGGCTTAAGATAGCATTGGCCAGGCTTTGCTTGGCACCGGTAGAAACAACTATATTCTCGGGTTTGAAATCAAGATCGTTATCACGTTTGAACTTCTGGCAAACGGCTTCACGCAGGTCCATGAATCCGGAAACCGGTGTATAATGACTCCAGTTTTCGTCGATTGCTTTTTTGGCTGCCTCTTTAATATATTCCGGTGTGTCAAAATCAGGTTCTCCCAGGCTAAGATCTGTAATATCAAATCCTTTGGCTTTTAATTCCCTTCCCAGTTTTGCCATTCTTAAGGTCTCGGGCTCATTGAATCTGTCGAGTAAAGAAGATAGTTTCATGCAGTCAATTCTAAAGTTGACAAATGTAATAAAGATATTTCCAGAACAACCTTTAGTTGTTACCAGTTTGCCAACAGATCAATTGAATATTCAATATGAAAAAAGCCTATTTAAAATTTCATTTCTTGCCGGAATAACTACCGCCGGGAAGGCTGCTTATGTTGAATGAAACACTAAATCCCTGTAAACAGGGCTTTTTACCCGTTCAAACGGCCATAATTAAGGGCGGAATTTAAGGGAGAAAAACTATCTTTGCCCACTCTTAAAAAAACCGTGTATGCAACTTAAAGGCCTGGTTCGCTTTTTTACTATCCTGCTTATCCTTTATTCTGTCTATGAATTATCCTTTACCTGGGTTGTTCGCAGCCATGAAAAGAAAATGGAATCTCAGGCAAAACAGTATGTTTCTGCCATTAATCCCCAACTAAATGATCAGCAGATCCTTGATTCGGATATTTATAAATCCCGTTTAAGAAGACTTTTAGACAGTACCAAAGACGAAACCGTACATTTTGGAATTAACGGAGCTGTTAGTTACCAGAAAGCCAAAGAAGAAGAACTGAACCTGGGACTTGACCTCCAGGGCGGTATTAACGTAACCCTTGAAGTGGAACTTGGCGGCCTTTTAAGAGCCATGGCCAATAATACCAAGGACGTTAATTTCAATAAAGCAATTGAAAATGCCAATGTAAGAAAGGCAAACAGCAGTGCCGACTTCATTACATTGTTTGTTGAAGAATACAGGAAACTTTCTCCCAATAGCAGGCTGGCACCATTGTTCTCCACTGCTAACCAGGATCGGATAAAAGTTACTGACGAAGACAGTAAAGTGATCAGCGAAGTGCGCCGCGAAGCCGGTGCTGCCTTCGACCGTACTTTTAATGTACTGCGTAACCGTATCGACCAGTTTGGCGTTGCTTCTCCAAATATTAATCCCGACCCTGACCGCGGAACAATAACCGTTGAATTACCAGGTATCCAGGACCAGGAGCGTGTACGCAGGTATTTACAATCTTCTGCCAACCTGGAATTCTGGGAAGTATATAAAAATGAAGAATTACAGGATGCCTGGATGGGTGCTGAAACTGCCTATGCTCAAATGATGGGCAGTAACCAGCCTGCAACTGCTCAAACTGAAGAAACTACTGATACTTCAACTGCTACAGATACATCTGGTGCAAATACCGATACCTCAAGTGTTGGAGTAAAGCTTTCAGAAATTCAGGATACCAATAAAGCTACAGCCGATACTTCTCTTGCCGGCCGAAGATCTTTTATGGCTGAATTTTTTAAGAATGGATTTGGACTTGTGTCTATAAACGATACTGCTATTTTCAGGGAATTGCTGAACAGCGAAGAAATTCGCAGCAGGTTTCCTGCAGATGCCATGTTTGCCTATGGAATTCCTCCCCGGCTTGAAAATAATAAGCAGGCAAGGTTTGTTCCGATATATGTTTTAAAAACCAATGGCAGAGACACGCCACCCATGGAAGGAAGTGTTGTTACTTCTTCCGACCAGTCGTTCGACCAGTTTGGAAAGCCAAGTGTTTCAATGGATATCAGTGCAGTGGGATCAAGGCTTTGGGAAAAACTAACGCGTACAAGTTTTGAGCAAAAAAGACCCATTGCCATTCTTCTGGATGATGTGGTTTATTCTGCTCCAATAGCTAATAATGGTCCGATTACCGGAGGCCGTACCGAGATCTCAGGAGATTTTACTATTGATGAAGCAAAGGATCTTGCCAATATTTTAAAGGCAGGTAAATTACCGGCACCTGCAAAAATTGTACAGGAGCAGGTTGTAGGACCAACACTGGGTGCAGATGCCATCCAGGGCGGTATGCTGGCTTTCCTGATATCATTTATTGTGATCTTCCTTTTAATGCTGGTATATTATAGCACCAGTGGTTGGGTTGCCAATATTGCTCTCACATTAAACATTTTATTCACTATTGGAATATTGACCGGATTAGGTGCCACTTTAACCGCTCCGGGTATTGCCGGTCTGGTACTTACCATTGGTATGGCAGTGGATGTGAATGTGATTATCTATGAAAGGATAAAAGAAGAACTAACCAATGGCAAAACTTACCTGGCTGCCATTAATGAGGGTTATAAAAGATCACTTCCTCCCGTACTTGATGGCCACATCACCACATTGATCACTGCAGTCATCCTGTTTTCATTTGGTCTTGGTCCTGTAAAAGGATTTGCCACTACACAAATTATAGGTTTATTGCTTTCCATGTTCTGCGGAATACTGGTAAGCCGTTGGGTAACAACCTGGTTTACCAGCAAGAATAAACACCTTGAATACTTTACACCCGTTTCACGCAAATTGTTTAAGAATGCTAAATACAAATTTGTTGAAAAAAGAAAGTATGCATATGCGATTTCGGTAATAATTCTTTTATTGGGAATTGGATCTGTTTTTAACGGTTTCGACCAGGGTGTTGAATTCAAAGGAGGAAGAAGCTATATCGTAAACTTTGGAAAAGATATCAGGAATGATGTTGAACAGATCCGGGAGGATCTTGCAACTACTTTTGAAGAAGCCCCTGTAATAAAAACCATTGGCGGCAATAACCAGCTTGATATTACTACTTCCTACGAAATAGAAAATACTTCTGATGCAGCGGATTCCCTGGTAGTGTCGAAACTGCACGCAGGATTACAACCTCACCTGCCGGCAGGTACCGATTTGCAAACCTTCACCAGCACCAGCATTATGGGTTCATCCACGGTTTTACCAACCATTTCCGATGACCTGAAAGAAGGCGCTTTGTGGGCAACCTTCTGGGCATTGGTGCTGATATCCATTTATATTTTCGCGCGTTTCCGCGACTGGAGGTATTCATTAGGAACACTGATGGCACTATTCCACGACGTGATTGTTGTATTGATCGTGTTCTCCTTCTTCAGGCATATTGTTCCATTCCCGCTTGAACTCGACCAGCATTTCATTGCGGCGATACTTACCGTTATTGGTTTCTCCATGAACGATACGGTTGTAATCTTCGACCGTATTCGTGAATTCGGTGCCAAAATGGTAGGGGCCTCAAAAGGCGAGATCATTAATAAAGCCATTAATGATACCATCAGTAGAACTATTATGACCTCCTTAACTGTATTCCTTGTATTGCTGATATTATTCTTATTCGGCGGACAGGTTACAAAAGGATTTGCTTTTGCGATGCTGATAGGTGTGATCACCGGTGTATATTCCTCTGTATTTGTAGGAGCACCTGTTCTTGTGGACCTTGGAAAAAAGAAAGACCTGGCAAAGATTTCCGATTCACCTGACAAAGAATCAACAAAAAAAACAAAACCCATTGTAGCCAGACATTAATAAAAAAAGCCCCGCAATTGCGGGGTTTTTTTATTGGTTGAACAGTGGTTGAATAGTTGTTTAACGTTGTTGATGGTGAAAAAC
>JAEZCV010000155.1 GCA_023429985.1 Bacteroidota bacterium
CTTCAATTTTGCGCGAAAGGTCACCGTTTGCCACCGCCGTTGTTACCTCGGCGATGTTACGTACCTGGCCGGTAAGGTTGGAGGCCATTTTATTCACCGAGTCGGTAAGGTCTTTCCATATTCCTTCCACACCAGGTACATCGGCCTGTCCTCCCAGCATTCCTTCCGATCCCACCTCACGTGCCACACGGGTAACCTCTGAACCAAAGGAGTTCAGCTGGTCCACCATCGTGTTAATGGTATTTTTCAGTTCAAGGATCTCTCCTTTTACATCCACCGTAATTTTTCTTGACAGGTCGCCTTTCGCCACCGCTGTGGTTACTTCAGCAATGTTTCGCACCTGTGCGGTAAGGTTGGAGGCCATCTGGTTTACCGATTCGGTAAGATCTTTCCAGGTTCCTCCCACTCCCTGCACTTTTGCCTGTCCGCCGAGTTTACCTTCCGTTCCCACCTCCAGGGCCACACGGGTAACCTCCGAAGCGAAGGAGTTCAGCTGGTCCACCATGATGTTGATGGTATTTTTCAGTTCCAGGATCTCTCCTGCCACATCCACCGTAATTTTTTTGGAAAGGTCACCGTTTGCCACCGCTGTGGTTACCTCGGCAATGTTACGTACCTGGGCGGTTAGGTTGGAGGCCATTTGGTTTACCGAGTCGGTAAGATCCTTCCATGTTCCACCTACGCCCTGCACTTTTGCCTGTCCGCCAAGCTTACCTTCCGTACCTACCTCCAGGGCCACACGGGTAACCTCGGAAGCAAATGAGTTGAGCTGATCCACCATCCGGTTGATCACATCCTTGATCTGGAGGATCTCTCCTTTTACATCCACCGTAATTTTCTGGGTAAGGTCACCATTGGCAATGGCCGTTGCCACCTTCGATACGTCGCGCAGCTGAACGGTAAGGTTACCTGCCAGCTGGTTTACGTTATCCGTAAGATCTTTCCAAACCCCTCCCACTCCTTTTACCGTTGCCTGGCCACCTAGTTTACCTTCCGAACCCACCTCACGTGCCACACGGGTAACCTCTGCAGAGAAGGAGTTCAGCTGGTCCACCATGGTATTGATGGTATTTTTCAACTCAAGGATCTCTCCTTTTACGTCCACCGTAATTTTCCTGGACAGGTCACCGCGCGCCACCGCCGTTGTTACTTCGGCAATATTTCTCACCTGGCCTGTAAGGTTGGAGGCCATCTGGTTTACCGAATCGGTAAGATCTTTCCATGTACCCGCCACGCCGGGAACCTCGGCCTGTCCGCCCAGTTTACCTTCTGTACCCACCTCACGTGCCACACGGGTAACCTCGGAGGAGAATGAGTTCAGCTGGTCCACCATGGTGTTGATGGTATTTTTCAGTTCAAGGATCTCTCCCTGCACATCCACTGTAATTTTTTTGGAAAGGTCTCCCTTAGCCACCGCTGTGGTTACTTCGGCAATGTTACGCACCTGGGCAGTAAGGTTACCTGCCATCTGGTTCACCGAATCGGTAAGGTCTTTCCACACCCCGGCAACGCCTTTTACTTTTGCCTGTCCACCCAGTTTACCTTCCGAACCCACCTCGCGGGCCACGCGGGTTACCTCCATGGAAAAGAGGTTCAGCTGTTTCACCATGTCGTTAACCTCTGCGGCAATGCGGGCAAATTCGCCCTGCAACAGGTGATCGCCAATCTGCAGGGGCATTTCCTGGGATAGATTTCCCTTGGCAACCGAACTGATAACGTGGGCAATTTCAATAGTAGGATGAACCAGGTCGGAAATGAGACTGTTTATAGACTCAGCCGCTGTATTCCAGGAACCCCTTGCCAGGCGAGGCAGTTCTACACGGTGATTTAATTTTCCCTGTTTACCAATAACCTTTCTGGCTTCGGCAAGTTCCTGAACAAGGATTTCATTCAGGGCGATGATATCATTTATTGTATCGAATATTTTCCCGGGCACGCCAATCTGGTCGTTGGGCACGCGCACGGCAAAATTACCATTCCTTACATCAGAGAGAACGGTGAGTAATAATTTAAGATTGATATTTCCTTCTGCATCCAGGCCGTTTTCGGAAGGCTGGGAAGCAAATTTTTTTGCAGCAGTCCTGGAAGTGGTTGATGCTGCTTTTTTCGAAGCTTTCTTACGGGAAGCGCCTTCAATAGCAGAGGCAGCAGGAGCCTGAATCGCTCCATTGGTCTTCGATTTTCTGGTACTCATATGTAAGGGTATATTAGCTTCAAACCTAAGCAAAAAAACGTTTCCTTCCGGCGCATAGAATTAAAATTCAATGCATAAGAATAGATTTTTTCGGTTTATTAAGAAAATGAACCGCAACAAATGCAACTCATGTGCGGCCTAAATACAGTGGCGGCAGAAATAAAAATCCATGAAATATGAATAGTTGATTTATTGGTTATTAATAACCTCAAAAAATCAATACAACAAGCGCACTTTTATGGTATGGGGCACTTGTTTTAAAACAGAACTGGCCCTGGAGGAAAGGCGTTTATCTACATCTACCACAACATAGCCAATGCTATCGTTCGTTTTCAGATATTGGCCAACGATATTGATCCTGTACTTAGATAATTCGGTATTGATGTTTGAGAGTACGCCGGGAACATTTTCATGAATGTGCAGGATCCTGTGACTTCCTTCCTGTGGCGGTAATGAAAGCCCAGGAACGGTATGAGATCCGAGCGTGATGCCTTTTTCCAGGAAGTTGAGCAGTTTGGCACTAACATCCTCTCCAATATTTTGCTGGGCTTCTTCGGTAGATCCGCCTATGTGTGGCGTTAATATAACATTGGGCAGATTTTGCAAAGGTGAGTGAAATGCATCTCCGGATTTTTCGGGTTCAACAGGAAATACATCAACTGCTGCTCCACCAAGATGTCCTTTACTAATAGCAGAAGCCAGATCATTTAGGTTTACTACTTCTCCCCTTGCATAATTAATGATAAGGGCGCCCTTTTTACAATATTTAAGATTGCTTTTGTTGATCAGATTTTTTGAATGAGAAGTTTCGGGAATATGGATAGTGATAACATCGGCCTGGCTCATAACATCTTTTAGCGTACGCATATCCGTTGCATTTCCCAGGGGAAGTTTCGTTTCTACATCGTAAAATATAACCTTCATTCCAATGGCTTCGGCCAGCACACTAACCTGGGAACCAATATTACCATAACCAATTATACCAAGTGTTTTACCCCGCAGTTCGAAACTTCCGCTGGATTCTTTTAACCATATACCCTTATGGCAGGAAATATTTTTATCGGTAACCCTTCGCATAAGCATAATGGATGAACCAATAACCAGCTCCGCAACAGAGCGGGTATTTGAGTAAGGAGCATTAAACACTGCCACACCATTTTTTGTTGCGGATTGAAGTGCAACCTGGTTCACACCTATACAAAAGCATCCTATAGCCTGTAATTTTTTGGCAGCTTCCAAAACTGCAGGAGTTACCCGGGTTTTTGACCTGATGCCCAGGAGGTGCACATCCTTTATAGCATGCATCAATTCATCCTCTGACAAAGCTTTCTTTAATTTTTCAACCTGTACATATCCTTGTCTTTTAAAATTATTTACTGCAACTTCGCTAACGTTTTCCAATAATAATATCCTGATCTTTTCTTTGGGATAACTAGTTTTGGCTGCCTCCATAATACAAATATGCAGAATTATCCTGCTAAAGTTGAGATAGGATAATTGGATTTGTTTTTGCAGGCAGTTTGATTTAACCCTTACCAGAAAAATTGAGGCCTTTGAAAAATCTTGTATTAATTGTTTTAGTTGTTTTTGCTTTACAATCATGCCAGTCCGATGCCAACAGTGGTGTCAGGAACAGAAAAGATACCCTAAAAGCAGCACCCCTCTTCCCTCCTCTTCCTGCTTCGGAAAAGAAAAGGCTCCATGATGAAGTAGAAGATTTTCTTGAAAAATCATTGCTTCGCACAAATTTCAATGGAGGAATTCTTATTGCGAAAAATGGCGAAATCATTTATGAAAAATACCGTGGCCTTCGCGATTTCCGTACAAAAGATTCTCTGCACCAGGATGTTCCCATGCAAATTGCCTCTACCAGTAAAACGCTTACTTCAGCTGCCATTTTAAAACTGGTGCAGGAAGGAAAAATTGGTTTGAACGACAGCCTTGAAAAATTCTTTCCCGGCTTTCCCTATCCCGGCATTACTGTAAAATTATTATTGAACCAGAGAAGCGGGTTACCAGAATATCTTAATTATATCGACCGAAGCCCCTGGCCACGCACACATCCAGCCACTAACCGCGATGTTTTGCAAACATTAATGGAATGGAAACCGTCTAAAGCCTATAATCCTGATACAAGATTTAATTACTGTAATACCAACTATGTTTTACTTGCACTGATAATAGAAGCAGCAAGCGGGATCTCCTATGCCGAATACATGAAGCAAAATATTTTTATTCCACTTGGAATGACAAACAGTTTTGTAATGACTGCCTTCGATTCAACCGCTACTCAATCTTTTCAACCTAATACAGCTTTATGGACGCTTGATTTTTCTGATGCTGCCGTTGGCGATAAAAATATCTATTCAACGCCCCGCGACCTTCTGAAGTGGGACCAGGCCATTTATGCAGGAAAGATCGTGCAGCAGCATTTAATGGATTCGGCCTTTACTCCTTACAGCAATGAAAGACCCGGTGTGAACAATTATGGCCTGGGATGGAGAATGCTGCTTTTACCAAATGGCAAAAAAATGGTGTTTCACCATGGAAGGTGGCATGGCTTTAATTCTGCATTCGCCAGGCTAACCGATGAAAAGGTTACTATTATCATCCTTGGCAACCGTTATAATCGCAACGTTTATACAACTGCGCGTAAATTGTATAATATTTTCGGAAATTACGACGGCAATAATGAAGAAGAAGATTAGCCTTAGCTCATGAACATCCTGAACGCCACCCAGGTAAGAGAATGGGATGCCTTTACCATTCGCGAGAAATTGATCACTTCGGAAGAACTGATGGAACAGGCGGCACATGCCTGCGTGCAATGGATTGGAGAACATGTATCAATAGAAAAAAATTTTAAGATTTTTTGCGGAAAGGGCAACAATGGTGGCGATGGATTGGCAATTGCAAGAATGCTGTTGCAAAAAGGATACATTGTTGAAGTTTATATTACTGAATTTGGTAAACAGGGAACCGGGGAATTTCAACGCAACCTGCAACGACTGCATACACTTACCCCACATGTTTTTTTCATTCAGTCGCCCGGGAATTTTCCATTAATCAATACCGATGATATTATTATTGATGCGCTGCTGGGTTCTGGACTAAACAAACCGGCAGATGGATTATTTCATCAATTGATCCAGCACCTCAATCATTCTGGTTCCATTATAATTTCAATTGATCTTCCTTCCGGGATGTTCATCGAACAATCATCAAAGAATAATGTTGTTGTTAAAGCAGATTATACCCTCAGCTTTGAATGTTATAAATTATGTTTTCTTGCCGATGAGAACCATGCTTTGCTGGGTGAATTATTTATTCTTCCCATAGGACTTGATAAAAACTTCATGGCAACCATTGAACTGAAAAACCTTTTTGGCGATGCAGAAATGGTAAAGAAAATTTACCGTAAAAGAAAGGCAGTTGCGCATAAAGGTAATCATGGACATAGTTTGCTGGCAGGTGGCAGTTATGGAAAGGCAGGTGCTATGGTGTTGGCTGCAAAAGCCTGTGTTCACAGCGGCTCCGGGCTTACCACCGCTTTTGTTCCGGCTTGCAGCATGGTAGTACTGCAAACAGCTATTCCGGAAGCAATGGTAATTGCGGGTGAGGAAGAAAAAGAATTAAGTGGCTTACCGGAAAATGTTGAAAAATACAGTTGTATAGGTATTGGTCCCGGAATGGGAACCGCTGCATCGGCGAAGAATAGTTTTTCGTTTTTGATCAGACGGTTTAATAAGCCCATGGTAATAGATGCGGATGCCATCAATTGCCTGGCGTTGGATAAAGAGCTTTTTGAAAATATTCCACCCGGATCTGTACTAACTCCACATCCGAAAGAGTTTGACCGTTTGTTTGGCGAACATGGAAATGAATTTGAAAGGTGGAAGACTGCAACGAAAAAATCAGTTCAGTATAAGATCATCATTGTATTAAAAGGACATCGTACAAGAATAAGTTTACCAGATGGAAGCACTATTTATAATTCAACAGGCAATCCTGGGTTGGCAAAAGGCGGAAGCGGTGATGTGTTAACAGGAATGATTACCGGATTGATTTCACAGGGATATACTTCTGAGCAAGCCACGGTTCTTGGTGTTTATTTGCATGGATATGCAGCCGATGTAGCGGCATCTACTTTGTCGGAAGAAAGTCTGACAGCTTCTGAAGTGATTTTGTTTTTATCACATGGCTTCAGGAGTTTGCAATAGAAATAATTCCTTAAAGAAATTTTATAACAAAACCATTGAAATAGTTTTATGTTATAACCGGAATATAAAATTTCAGAGTGATCGTGCAGATCCGGTATCTATCAGTGTCATCTGCGATGAAGGATAAAAATTTCTGGTTTATACTCTTTACGATCAACAGTATCGATCTTATCTGATTGCGTTATTCCCTTGTTCGGAAAGCATAGCAATGCCAGAATGGCAAAGATGGACCATTTCATAAACAAGAGTGGTTTTGAGAAATGAAGAATCAGCAATAGTTGTGATCGCAAGAATAAAAATCAGAGTAAAAAATAGCTTGTTCCCACTAGGATTACCTAGTATAAATTTGCTTGGCAAAATATATAAAGGCTAAATTCAACCCACCCTTTATATCAGTCGACTGATATTTTTTCAAGTCTCCAATAAAAAGCAAGTATAAATAGCATAATTGCAAACAAGCAATAAAGGACCTTCCTAAATTTATCTGATCCAGAGGGAAAAGAAAGCCAATTGTGCTGCATCCATTTAGGAGAAAACAATATGTTTATAATTATTAAAATATTTTGAATAACTATAAATCCAAATAACCCAAGAAAGAGATAATCTTTTATGTCGTTCATATTAACTGCATATTATTATAAACATTCTGTTCCAATTTCCCAAAGTGTTACCGCAAGACTCAACCATCCAGCATACCGCTTAGCCAATTTTACTATCACATTCCATATAGCGGAGTAAGTTGCCGTAGAAGCATTTCGGATTAAACTATAAGCAAGGGAAATTCCTAAAATATCATTCACACAAGACGCAATTTCCTGAATTCCCTCTGTTTCAACTCCGCCAGACTCCAGATAGCCCCCTTTCTCAGCCAAGGCATATACTAAACCGAAAACTACAAAATCTTCATGATTTATATCAATTCCGTCAAATGACCCGAATTGAGGGTAATTGGTCTCTAAATATGACTTCACCTGTCTATTTTGCAAGAAAATAAAGATGTTTCAATCTGCTAATCAGCGGAAAAATATATTTTGTGTTAACATCCAGAAAAAATGGGCCATGCTGGACTATTGTTCAGATATTTAATTCTCTTAATAAATGGGCATAAATCATTTCCCTCGAGCATTTGCAAATGCCTAATTTTACACCATGGGTCAGTATAGTATGGGTGATGCCATCAGGCAGTATTTAAAACAAAGTCGCTTAAAAGGCGATATACAGGCTTTGCAGGTGCATGATGTTTGGGAGAGTGTAATGGGTAAAACCATAGCACGCTATACCGATAATTTAAAAGTGATCCATCGCACACTATACATCACCACGCACGTTGCTCCATTAAAACAGGAACTGATGTTTCAGAAAGAACAAATAAAGCTTCGCGTAAACGAAGCTTTAGGAGAAAATGTTATTGACCAGGTAGTAGTTCAGTAATTCCAGGGATAACCCTGTCTTTGAATATTCTTTCCCGCAAAAGTTTTCTTTCTAATGGTTAGAGCTTCCTGCATAATATCATGGGCGGACACTACGCCTTTAAATTCAAAGTTGTCGTAAACTACCACGTGCTTTGAATTAAATCTTTCCATCATCTGCATACAATATTCCAACGAGTCACTGGAAGTGGCCACAGGCAAGGTGCGGTTCATAAAACTCCTGACTTCTATCCTGTTCAAAGGTTGTTCGGCAAATAAAACTTTTGCTGCTATATCATGATCGGTTAAAAGGCCGATGAATTTTTCCTTCTCCAGCACAATCAAATAATCAACATTTTCGCAAGACATCTGGTAAAGCGCATCACTTACTTTACAACCGGGATCTACGGTGTTAAACTGGGGGTATAATTTTTCCAATATATCAGCAACTGTTTCCATAATAATGGTTTTAATAGTGGTGGTGATCTATTGGTGGCTTGTAGTTAAATATAAGATTAAAGTGAAGATGAAAAACTGATTTCGAAAAGTTTAGTTTTTCACCCTGACTCTTGGGTCAACCACACCGTACAAAATGTCGGCCAGAATATTGATAAGTATAAAAAAACATGCAGAAATTAAAACGGCGCCCATTACCACGGGAAAATCAAGTTTTTCCAAAGCATCAACCGTAACCTTGCCAATACCTTTCCAGCCAAAAATGTATTCAATAAAAAAAGCCCCGGCAAGCAATTCGGCAAACCAGCCGGTTATGGCCGTTATAACGGGATTTAGGGCATTGCGTAATGCATGTTTCAACACCACTTTTCGCTTACCCAATCCTTTTGCATAAGCCGTTCGAATAAAATCCTGGTCCAGCACATCCAGCATGGAACTTCTGGTAAGCTGGGTAATGATGGCGAGCGGCCTGATGCGCAAAGTAAGGGCAGGAAGAATTAAATTCTGAAGCGTGAGCCTTTTGTTTCCTTCTTCATCTATATCAAACCAGCTTCCTGTAAGATGGAGGCCGGTGAAATCGCTCCAGACAAAACCAAACAAATATGCTATTATAATGCCCATGAAAAATGAAGGCGCAGAAATTCCAATGATACTTGAAAAC
>JAEZCV010000178.1 GCA_023429985.1 Bacteroidota bacterium
GTATTTATACCGGTAGTTATCCTTTAATTCGTGACCTGATTTACGTAGTAAAAGAAAAACACCAGGGCCTTGGAAAGGCTTTCGGGCATTTTTTACAGAGCCAGAGAGGACAATTAATTTTCCGAAGAGCTTATCTTCAGCCTGTTAAATGGCCTTCATATATAAGAAGTGCTGAACTTGATGAAGAATATTAACAACTAGAGAGTAAACGCAAGCCGATAATATATAATCTTAAAAAAAAGAAACGAACATGATGAAATCAGCTATTGTTTTATTTTTTGCTGCTTTCCTGGCTATTAAAGCCTCTGCGCAGAATATCCAGGAAGGAGTAAATAACCTGTACGCCCAACGATACCAAAGTGCCACTTCCGTATTTGAAAAACTGGTTGCTGCCAATCCAAATAACCTGGATGCAATTTACTGGTTAGGTCAAACCTATCTTGAACAGGATAATATTGCCGGTGCAAAGAGCCTTTATGAAAAAGCCCTTACTACCAACGGAAATGCTCCTGTAATTTTAGTTGGTATGGGACATATATCCCTACTGGAAGGAAAACAGCCGGAAGCACGCCAGTATTTTGAAACCGCACTTACCAATAGTAAAAAGCGCAGGAAGAATGACCCATCTATTTTAAATATAATAGGTCGCGCTAATATTGATGCCTATACTGAAAAAGACAAACTGGGTGACCTTGATTATGCTATTGCCAAACTGAATGAAGCCGCTGAGCTTTCACCTAATAACCCGGACGTTTACCTGAATCTTGGAAACGCTTACCGGAAAAAACATAATGGTAGCCTGGCCGTTCAGGCATATAGAAATGCCGGCAACTTTGCTCCCGCGCACTACCGTGCTGCCATGCTGTTTAAAACGCAAACAAACTACAGGCAGCCAGATTCATGGGATGTTGTTCTCGGAAACCTGAATAATGCTGTTGCTGCCGATCCAAGGTTTGCACCTGCATATGAAGAGTTATATTATTATAACCTTTTAGCAAAAAAGGATTTTGTTACCGCAGAAGATTTTGCTAATAAATACATCACAAATTCCGATCCCAGCCCGGAAAATGATTACCTGAAGGCACAAACGCTTTTTGTTCAGAATAAGTTCAACGAAGCCATTAACATTGGTAAGAATATTATTTCTCAAACAAATAATAATCCTCGTTCCCGCGTTTATCGCCTGCTGGTTTATAGTTATATGGGTGCGAAGGATACTGCTACTGCCTGCCAGTATTCCAACGAATTCTTTGCTAAAGCCGATGAAGAAGAGATTCTTGGACAGGATTACCTGGCCCAGGCATATTCCTGTGGACAAAGTGATTCTGCTTTGCTTACCACTGCCATATTAAAAGCTGTTTCCATGGATAGCGTTCTTTCCAGGCAGGTGAGCATGCTGGATGATGCGGCTAAAGATGCCAAGGCAGCCGGCAACAGGATTCTGGAAGCTACCCTTAATGTAATTTCTTACCGTCTTAGGGGAGAGCAGGTAAATCATACTGAATTGATCAACGATATTGCGCTTCCTTATTTCTTTGGTGGTGATTATGTTAGAGCCGACAGTGCTGCGAAAGAATACATTGAAGTTGCGCCCGACAGCATTTATGGTCATTACTGGAGCGGACTTGCGCTCGAAAGAATAGATCCCGAAATGGCCCAGGGCCTGGCGATGCCAGCCTACCAGAAGGTTCTTGAAATTGCCCTCACCGATAAGGAAAGATTTAAAAGCCAGGGTACAAGAGCAGCCATGCTTCTTGCTATTTACAGCTTTAATATTAAGAATGATAAAACAGCAGCATTGGATTTTACAAATAAAGGTCTTGAACTTGATCCTGAAAATGCCAATCTCCTGAACATTTTGAATACGCTTGGAGGACAGTCAAAATCAACCGGGTCCGCAACGTCCGGGGGTGGCAAATCCTCTAAAAAAAGCTAGAAATATTTTAATATGTTTTGAAAACCTCTCAACTGAGAGGTTTTTTCTTTGTACGCACTTTAATTATAGCTGAAACATTAAATACTCTGGCTTATTTTTGCCTGCCATTCAAGAAACTATGAATTATTTATTACAGGGAGATCTGACTAAGGATATTCATGATGTTAACTCAGCGGTAAGTTACCTTCCTGTTGTTTTACAACTCTTATTTGTTGTGGGAATGATTGGTACACTTATGGTAGTTACCCATCTATTAGGCCCGAAAAGAAAAACTTCCGATAAGCTGCAAACTTTTGCAAGTGGTATTGCCACCCATGGTGATGCAAGAACTCCCATCGCTATTAAATATTTTCTTGTAGCAATTCTGTTTGTATTGTTTGATGTGGAAGTAATTTTCTTTTATCCCTATGCAGTTAATTTTAAAGAATTAGGTTGGAGTGGTTTTTGGGCTGTACTCATGTTTGTTAGCTTCTTTTTAAGTGGATTTATCTACATCGTTAAAAAAGGAGCTTTGAAATGGGAAGATTAACCAATGGAGAATAAAATCTCCATTATAAATTAATAATTATGGCGCGTCCTGTATCTTATAATATTAAAGAAAAGCCTCTCGAAAAAGACATCAGCCTGGTGGATATGCCCGAAGGGTACCAGGGCGAAGGTTTCTTTGCCTCCAAACTTAGTGATGTTGTGGGTCTCGCCCGTAGGAATTCCATATGGCCTTTACCTTTTGCCACCTCTTGTTGCGGTATTGAATTTATGGCCACCATGGCCTCTCACTACGACCTTGCCAGGTTTGGCTCGGAAAGGGTAGGTTTTTCTCCAAGACAATGCGACCTGCTGATGGTAATGGGTACCATAGCAAAAAAAATGGCCCCCGTGGTAAAACAGGTTTACCTGCAGATGGCAGAACCAAGGTGGGTGATGGCTGTAGGTGCCTGCGCCAGCAGTGGTGGAATTTTCGACAGCTACAGTGTTTTGCAGGGAATTGACCAGGTGGTTCCCGTTGATGTATATGTTCCGGGCTGTCCGCCCCGTCCGGAAGCCATTCTCGATGGTTTTATGAAAGTGCAGGAACTGGTAGGAAACGAAGAATTAAGAAGAAGAAACAGTGAACATTATAAAAAATTACTGGAAAGCTACGGCATCCAGTAAAGGAGAATTAATATGGAACTTTCCAGCGAACTGGTAATACAAAAACTATCTGAAAAATTTGGTCCGGCTGTAATAAGTACAGAAGAATCCTATGGAATGCTTTCTGTGGAAATTGCTGCCGGTAAAAATATCGAAGTGCTCAGGTATCTTTTCGATGACAAGGAACTGGCTTTTACTTTTCTTACCGACCTCGCCGTTGTTCATTATCCAGCCTATAAAGGCAGGGAACTTGCCGTAGTATATCATTTACATAACCTTGTAGCTAATTACAGGTTCAGGTTGAAGGCATTTATACCAGTAGCTAAACCTGATATAGAAACAGCCACAAAAGTATTTTCAGCCGCTAACTGGATGGAAAGAGAAGCTTATGATTTTTATGGAGTGAATTTCGTTGGCCATCCTAACCTCATAAGAATACAGAATGTGGAGGAAATGGATTACTTCCCTCAAAGAAAGGAATTCCCGCTGGAAGACCAGACGCGTATTGACAAGGATGATGAAATGTTTGGAAGGGGAGGAAGTTTTGATTTTGGAAACAGGCAGGCCGATGGTTCTCCCATGCAGATTCCGCAAAGCACCGGGAGTAACAGCGATCAAACACAATAAGTTTCTGTTCAATTTTGAACTGATATTATAAAAGCTGACGAATTAATGTCAACAACAACAGATAAAGCCTTACAGGCAGCGAATTTAGGATCGGGAACTACTACAAAGTTGAACCTTGGCCCTACCCATCCCGCAACACATGGAGTGTTTCAAAATATTCTTGAACTCGATGGTGAAAGAATTGTTGCTGCAGAACAAACTATCGGATACATCCATCGTGCTTTTGAAAAAATAGCTGAAAGAAGACCACTCTACCAGATAACACCTCTTACCGACAGGCTGAATTATTGTTCTGCCCCCATCAATAATATGGGCTGGCATCTTACCTGCGAAAAATTACTAGGAATTCAAACACCAAAAAGAGTTGATTACCTCCGTGTGATCATAATGGAACTGGCACGTATTGCCGATCACCTGATCTGCAATTCCATTGTTGGTGTGGATACCGGCGCCTATACCGGCTTTCTCTATGTAATGCAATACCGCGAGCTTATTTATGAAATCTGGGAGGAAGTATGTGGATCAAGGCTTACCACCAATATTGGTAGAATTGGAGGCTTTGAAAGAGACTTTAATGATATTGCCTTCACCAAACTTGAAAGATTTTTAAAAGAATATCCCGAAGTATTAAAAGAATTTGAAAACCTGTTCAGCCGGAACAGGATCTTCATGGAAAGAACAATCGGTGCTGGTGCCATCACGGCTGAACGCGCATTGAACTATGGATTTACAGGTCCTAATTTAAGAGCAGCAGGCGTTGATTACGATGTAAGGGTTCATACGCCCTATTCAAGTTACCAGGATTTTGATTTTGTTATTCCAACAGGTACTACCGGTGATTGTTATGATCGCTTTCTTGTGCGCAACCAGGAAATGTACCAGTCCTTACATATCATTGAACAGGCTTACAGGAAAATACAGGATATGAAAGGGGAAGAGGCCACCATTTTCCATGCCGATGTTCCTGAATATTATTTGCCCGAGAAGAAGGATGTTTATACGAAAATGGAAGCCCTGATCTATCATTTCAAGATCGTGATGGGTGAAGTAAATATCCCTCCCGGTGAAATTTATAGTTGCGTGGAAGGTGCTAATGGGGAACTTGGATTTTACCTTATCAGCGACGGGGGGCGAACACCTTACAGGCTGCACTTCCGAAGACCCTGTTTTATTTATTACCAGGCATTTGAAGAACTTGTGAAGGGAAGTATGTTAGCCGATGCCATTATTGTAATGTCATCACTCAACCTCATAGCAGGTGAATTGGATGGATAAATTTGATTTAAACCAAAACGGCCGCAGTGTTAATTCCGGCTACTTTATAACATGAAATTTTCAGATCAAAAATTGCAGAAAGTAAAAGAGATCCTTGCCCGGTATCCGGAAGGAAAGGGAAAGAGCGCTTTATTGCCGGTGCTTCATCTTGCACAGGAAGAAAACGGTGGATGGCTGAGTGTGGAGGCAATGGATCATGTGGCGGAATTACTGAATCTTACTCCCATTGAAGTTTACGAGGTGGCAACTTTTTACAGTATGTATAACCTCAAGCCTGTGGGAAAATATCTTTTTGAAGTTTGTCATACAGGCCCCTGTATGTTAAGAGGAAGCGACCAGGTTATAGATCATATTAAATCAAAATTGGGAATTGGCGTTGGAGAAACTACGGCCGATGGAATGTTTACATTAAAAACTGTTGAATGCCTGGGTGCTTGTGGCTATGCACCCATGATGCAACTGGGAAAATTTTATAAGGAACACCTGACCCCCGAAAAAGTAGATGCTATTATTGATGAATGCCGTAGAACGGCTGCACAGAATAACTGATGATTTGTAAGCGTTCATTTGCGTTTACAAATTTTATATAAAACCAAAACCAACCTGCTCTAATGAATGTTTCTGCAATTATTAAAGTTCTGATTACAATGGCATTGATTGCTTTTGTAATGAGTTCCTGTGGTGTGGCAAAATTTAAAGAAGCAACCTATGCTGCAAGGGAAAAAAATAAAAAAGCATTTGTGGAAAAGGAAAATGGCGAAATAATAGAAGCCAGTGATGCAAAAGTTCGTTCACCATTATTTGGTAAGGCAACTATCGAACTGAATGGTGAAAAAATTCCTTTGAAGGAAGTAATTGCTTATCAGGATCAATCAGCATACTATAGAAGGATTAATGGACAGTTTGCTCCTAGAATAAAAAAAGGGCTTATCAATATGTTTTCTGTTGCTGTCAATTATACCG
>JAEZCV010000192.1 GCA_023429985.1 Bacteroidota bacterium
TTCCTGCATAGTTCTCATTAGAACAAAACCCCATGCAGTAAAACATTATGGAGGACAACTGGCTGCACCTGTATTTAAAGAAGTGGCCACCAAACTATATGCAATGTTTGTGCAGGGAAAAAAAGAAGGTGAAATAAAACTTACTCCCGACAGTTCGCTGTACAGGTTTGCAGGTTATAAGCCCGAAATGAACGAAGTGCTGTCGGAAGTGAGTCTTAAAGTATTGGATTCTTCCGGGAAAAATAACTGGGGCGTGATGCAAAGCAGTCGTAACAGGCCGGTATTTAAAGCAGTTAGAATGAATACCGCTCTTGTTCCGGATGTGAGAAATATGACATTGAAAGATGCTTTATACACACTCGAAAACCTGGATATGAAAGTAAATATCAAAGGAAGAGGCAGGGTAGTAGCCCAGGACATAGAGCCGGGATCGCCAGTTAGAAAAAATCAAATAATAACCATACTGCTGAATTAGTGATCAAATTAAGCGACATATTATATACCGTTCACACCAAAGCCTTATCGGGAAATACAGATCTTGATATTGAAACTGTGCACATTGATTCAAGGGAGGTAAAAGCAAGATCATTATTTATTGCCGTAAGAGGTGTAAATGCCGATGGTCATCGTTTTATTTCCAAAGCAATTGAACAAGGAGCTGTGGCTGTGGTTTGTGAAGCCATTCCTTCGGAAAAGAAGGAAGGTATTACTTATGTGCAGGTTGCCGACAGTTCCGAAGCTGCCGGAAGGATCGCGCATAATTTTTACGACCAGCCTTCCAAAAAATTAAAACTGGTTGGCGTAACAGGTACAAATGGAAAAACAACGGTTGCCACATTATTGTTTAAACTATTTTCCTGTCTCGGTTATAAATGTGGGCTGATAAGTACAGTGGAGAATATGATTGGCGATAAAATTATTCCTTCTACACATACTACTCCAGACGCGGTTAACCTTAATAAACTCATTGGGGAAATGGCAGATGAGGGATGTATGTATGCATTTATGGAAGTAAGTTCACATGCTGTGCACCAGAACAGGATTGCAGGGCTTGAATTTGCAGGAGGATTATTTACAAACATCACCCACGATCATCTCGACTATCATAAAACTTTTGATGAGTATATAAAAGCCAAAAAAGGATTTTTTGATGCATTGCCATCCCATTCTTTTGCCATTACAAATATTGATGACAAGCGTGGGCTGGTAATGTTGCAGAATACATCAGCAAAGAAATATTCATACAGCCTGAAAACAGCTGCAGATTTTAAAGGGAAGATCCTTGAAAATATTCTTACCGGTCTGGTGATGAATGTAAACGAACAGGAAGTTCATTTCAGGTTAATTGGAGAATTCAACGCCTACAACCTGCTTGCGGTTTATGGAGCTGCTATTTGTCTGGAAGAAAACAAGGCACACATACTTCAATGCCTGAGTAATACAACCAGTGCGGAAGGAAGGTTTGATTACCTGGTTTCTCCCAATGAAAATATTATTGGCATTGTTGATTATGCACATACGCCCGATGCTTTGGAGAATGTGCTGGTAACCATTAAAAAATTAAAAAAAGGAAATGAACAGGTGATCACTGTTGTGGGTTGTGGTGGCGACAGGGATAAAACTAAAAGACCTGTGATGGGAGAGGTTGCCTGCAGTAACAGTGACAAAGTGATTTTCACCAGCGATAACCCCAGAACAGAAGATCCACAACAGATACTGCAGGATATGGAAACGGGATTGAGTACGGCTGCAAGAAGAAAATTTATTTCAATAGCCGATAGAAAGCAGGCCATTAAAACTGCAGTGAAGATGGCAGGTCCGGAAGATATTGTATTGATCGCAGGAAAGGGGCATGAAAAATACCAGGAGATCAATGGGGAACGAATGCATTTCGACGATAAAGAAGTTTTAATAGAAATGTTTAAGGAGTTGGAAAAATAAATTTAAAAGGCAGCAGGGAAAATAGCGCTCCTGCCAAAAACGGTTAGAAACCTGAAATTTTATGTTGTATCACTTTTTTGAATGGTTAAGAGCAGAAGATCTTCGTTTCCCCGGAAACGAACTGTTTCGCTTTATTACTTTCAGGGTGTTGCTTGCCGTTATGCTTTCTTTATTTATTACTACTGTATATGGAAAGAAGCTGATAAGTTATTTGAGAAAAAAACAGATCGGGGAATCGGTTCGTGAGTTAGGGCTTGCAGGCGAGCAACAGAAAAAAGGAACGCCTACCATGGGCGGTATCATTATTATTCTTGCCATATTAATTCCAACACTTTTACTGGCGGATCTTACCAAAGTGTATGTGCGCCTGATGATTTTCTGTACCATCTGGCTGGGGGCAATTGGTTTTATTGATGATTACCTGAAACTCAGGGCAAAAAAGAGGGCACAGGAAAAAGGCGAAGGTTATAAGAAAAGCGATAGCGATGGGTTGGCAGGTCGATTTAAAATATTTGGGCAGATCATGCTGGGTATTGTTGTGGGTGCAACACTTTATTTTAATCCTAATGTGAAAATATGGAGAGAATTCCAGGGAACGCCAACCTCAAAAGACATTGTTATTGAAAGAGTGCATAATAATCAAACAAGGTATTTTGTTGAGGCGAAATCTTTTGTAACCACTATTCCTTTTGTTAAAGGACATGAATTCAATTATTCGAAATTGCTTCCCGAATCCTGGAGAGATTATACATGGGTGCTCTATATTTTAATTGTAATTTTTATTGTTACTGCAGTATCTAACGGAGCCAATATCACGGATGGACTGGATGGATTGGCCACAGGTACCTCCGCGATAATAGCGGCTTGTCTTGGAATATTTGCCTATGCCAGCGGCAGCCTGCTCTTTGCCGACTATCTCAATATCATGTACATACCCAACCTGGGCGAATTGTCAATTTTCATTGGTGCCATGATCGGGGCTTGCGTGGGTTTTCTTTGGTACAATGCTTACCCTGCCCAGGTGTTCATGGGCGATACGGGAAGTTTAACACTGGGTGGATTAATCGCAGCACTCGCAATTATTGTACATAAAGAATTACTGATACCCATTATTTGCGGGGTATTTCTTGTAGAAAATTTAAGTGTGATGATGCAGGTGGTGTATTTCAAATACACGAAAAGAAAATATGGAACAGGAAAACGTTTGTTTTTAATGAGTCCATTGCACCATCACTACCAGAAATTAGGATATCATGAATCCAAGATCGTAACCCGGTTCTGGATTGTAACCATATTATGCTTTGTGTTATCAATTGTAACACTGAAGCTGCGATAAAGAATTGTTGAAAAACCAAACATGTACAGCTATGAAATACCTGGATGTAAGAAGTAAGAAAGTAAGGCAAGTTCAATTCAGATGAAAAACCAGATTTCCGTACGCTTAGGTAAGCAGAGGTAAAAGAAGATGAAGAAAAGAATGGTCATATTAGGTGGAGGTGAAAGTGGTGTGGGCGCAGCCCTGCTTGCAAAAGCCAGGGATTATGATGTGATGCTTATGGACCAGGGCTCTTTGACAGATGGTTATCGTAAACAACTGGATGAAGCAGGCGTTTCATTTGTTGAAGGAAGTATTGATGAAGAAAAATTATTCAGTGCAGATGAAATTGTGAAAAGTCCGGGCATTCCCGAAACAAACCCTATCATCAAAAGGATAAGAGAGAAGGGAATAAGCCTGGTAGGGGAAATTGAACTTGCCTTCCGGTATAAGGGTGATTCAAAGATCATTGCCATCACAGGAAGTAATGGTAAATCAACCACCACAGCTTTGATCTTTCATATATGTAAGCATGCAGGCCTTGATTGCGCTATGGTGGGAAATATAGGTTATTCATTTGCGCGGCAAATAGCAGAAGATCCCAAAAAATTATACATAGCTGAGGTAAGTTCTTTTCAGCTCGATGATATTAAAACTTTCAGGCCTGACGTTGCTGTGCTTCTGAACATATCGGAAGATCACCTCGACAGGTATGAATACAGGTTTGAGAATTATGTGAAAAGCAAATTCAGGATTACGATCAATCAGCAACCATCTGACCATTTCATTTTCAATTACGATGATGAAGTGATATTAAAATACTTACAACAAAACCCAATTAAATCAAACCAACTACCTATCAGTATGAAGCATAAAGTAGACAAAGGCGGGTATATAGCAAATGGCGAAATGCATACGAAAGTTAATGATGAAGTGCAGCAGATGAGCATTTACGATTTTGCATTAAAAGGAAAACATAACCAGTTTAATACTATGGCGGCATGTCTGGCAGGGGCAACTATGGACATTCGAAAGAACAAGATCCGCGAAGCAGTTCAGACTTTCGAAAACCTGGAGCATCGAATGGAAATGGTTGCAACCATCAGGGGTGTGGAGTTTATTAACGACAGTAAGGCAACGAATGTAAATTCTACATGGTTTGCACTGGAAAGTATTACTAAACCGGTGGTTTTAATATTGGGTGGTATTGATAAGGGAAATGATTATTCACTCATTACCGAGCTGGTTCAGGAAAAAGTAAAGGCCATAGTTTGTATGGGGCTCGATAACCTGAAGATACATGAAGCTTTCGGTGGAATGGTTCGTATGGTAGATACTTCCGGGGCCAGGGAAGCAGTGGCTGCATCATTTGCATTAGCTGCGCCAGGCGATGTGGTTTTGTTAAGTCCTGCATGCGCATCGTTCGATTTATTCAAAAATTATGAAGACCGTGGAAAGCAGTTCAAAGAAGCTGTAAGAGACCTTTGATTTAAATAAAATTTTTCGCTACCGTAAATGCACCAACAGGCAGACATAAAATTTTCCGACCTGGCTTCAGGAATGAGACCAGGGCAGCTTTTGAATAAAACTAGAGGCGACAAGGTTATTTGGGCGCTCGTATTTCTCCTGGTTCTTATTTCGCTGCTTGTTGTATACAGTGCAACGGGTTCGCTGGCCTATAAAATGTATAAGGGTAATACCGAGGTTTATCTTTTCAAGCAAATTGCTTTTATTTTCATAGGTTTCTGCATAATTTACTTTGCTCACAGGATCAACTATACTTTTTATTCAAGGATCGCTAAAGTTTTATTCCTGCTCTCTATTCCTTTATTGTTATATACTTTCCTTTTTGGAGTTACATTAAACGAAGGAAGCCGCTGGATTAGGTTGCCAATTATTAATATGACCATGCAAACTTCCGACCTTGCCAAGCTTTCATTGTTCATGTTCCTGGCGCGCCTGCTCAGCAAAAAGCAAAACACCATTAAGGATTTTAAGAAAGGTTTTCTCCCTGTGATCATCCCAGTAGTGATCATATGCTTGCTTATTGCTCCTGCAAATCTTTCAACGGCCTTGTTGCTGGGTGCCAGCTGCCTGCTGTTGTTATTTATAGGAAGGGTAAGCACAAAGCATCTTTTATTAACGATAGGAGTTGCACTTATTCCCGTGGCCATGCTTATTATGGCTGCTGTAATTAAGCATAAAACATCTTCAGGTGAAATTGCAGTTCCATCTGCCAAAGAAAGTTCATCAAAACTAACATCCCGGTTTACCACCTGGGTGAACAGGGTGGAGAATTTCATGTATGGAACAAAACAGCCCGACAACGATAATTCCTACCAGATCAACCAGGCAAAAATTGCGATTGCAAAGGGAGGAATTTTGGGTGCAGGTCCGGGTAACAGCGAACAAAGAAATTTTTTACCACAGGCATACAACGATTTTATTTATGCCATAATAATAGAGGAATATGGTCTGGTCGGAGGTGCTTTCATCATATTTGTTTACCTGGTGTTTCTTTTCCGGAGTATAAGGCTGTTTAAAAAATGTCCTTATGCTTTTGGAGCCTTCCTTGCATTAGGCTTAAGTTTTACGCTGGTTATTCAGGCATTAGCCAACATGGCTGTAAATGTGAACCTCTTCCCTGTTACCGGGGTTACACTTCCTCTTGTAAGTATGGGAGGAAGCAGCTTTTTATTTACCTGTCTTGCAATTGGAATCATATTAAGTGTAGCTAGAAACGTTGAACAACTGGAAGGAAAGAAGAGAATTGAGGAACAGGAAAGAGAAAGAGTGGAAGAAGAAAAAGAAAAAGAATCTGTGGACGAAACTGTAATGGCATGAGCATACGCATCATCATAGCGGGTGGAGGAACAGGAGGACATATTTTTCCTGCAATTGCCATTGCAAATGCTTTGAAGAAAATTGATTCTTCCATCGAAATACTTTTTGTTGGTGCAAAAGGAAAGATGGAAATGGAAAAAGTGCCGCAGGCCGGCTATGCAATTGAAGGATTGGATATCGCCGGTTACAATAGGAGTTCTTTGATCAAAAATTTTTCATTGCCATTAAAACTGGTAAAAAGTTTTTTGCAGGTAAGGAAAATTTTCAGAGACTTTAAACCTTCTGCAGTTGTTGGAGTGGGTGGGTATTCATCATTCCCGGTTTTAAGGTTTGCGCAAATGAAAGATGTTCCGGTATTTATTCATGAATCAAATTCTTTTGCCGGAAAGTCAAACCAGATGCTGGGAAGCAAAGCTACCCGCGTGTTTGTTGCAAGTGATGGAATGGAAAAATTTTTCAAAAAAGAAAAATTGCAGGTTACGGGTAATCCTGTTCGTCCAGCGATCAGGAATGTAAAACATGTGAACAGGGAAGAAGCCATATCATTTTTTGGATTAAAACCCAATCAAAAGATCTTACTGGTTGTTGGGGGAAGTCTTGGTGCAAGATCCATTAATGAAGCCATTGCAAACGGTTTAGATAAAATTGCTGCCGCTGACCTTCAACTGATCTGGCAAACCGGTAAAACAAATGCGGAAAGTTGGAAGCAGGCAGCAACTGGAAAACCCGGTATTTGGGTAAATGATTTTATCAACCAGATGGAATTTGCCTATGCTGCTGCCGACATTGTGATTTCAAGAGCGGGAGCTATGGCTATTGCAGAATTATGTGTTGTGGGTAAGCCTGTGGTTTTTGTTCCTTATCCTTATGCTGCCGAAGATCATCAAACTGTTAATGCAATGAACCTGGTGAACAAAGATGCGGCATTGATGGTAAAAGATTCAGAGGTTAAAGAAAAACTGCTTCCTGCCATTATTGAGTTGAACAAGGATGTGGAATTGCAGAACGAACTGGAAAGGAATATTAATAAATATGCGGTTTATGACGCCGATGAGCAGGTTGCGAAGGAAATAATTAAATGTTTAAAAAAATAGTGATCCGCAATTAAATGAATGCAGGAGAAATAAATATAAAAGATTTAAGGTCGGTATACTTTATCGGTATTGGTGGTATTGGTATGAGTGCCATAGCACGATACCTGCATTCGTTAGGAATAAAAGTGAGCGGTTATGATAAAACCCGGACTGCTCTTTGCCAGGTGCTTGAATCGGAAGGGATGGAGATCCATTATGAAGATAACCTTGAGCGGATAGATAAAAACGCCGACGTTGTGGTTTACACGCCTGCCATTCCAAAAGAACATGCGGAACTGAATTATTATGTCAGCAATAATTACAAAGTGGTAAAGCGCAGCGATATTTTGCAGGCTATAAGTGCCGGTTCATTTAATATCTGTGTTGCAGGCACGCATGGCAAAACCACTATTTCCACCATGATCGCCCATATCCTTCGCCATAGTGATTACGGATGTAATGCTTTCCTTGGGGGCATTTCTTCTAATTACAATACCAATTTCTGGAGCTCAGAAAATAATACTACGGTTATTGAAGCGGATGAATACGACAGGAGCTTTTTAAAACTCGAACCCGACGTAGCTGTTATTTCTGCTATGGATGCGGACCATCTTGATATTTATGGCGATGAAACTTCATTGGAGAATGCCTTTGTTGAATTCTCGGAAAAAATAAGATCCAATGGGCTGCTGTTAAAGAAATTTGGCCTGAATAAACTCAAAGATCTTTCGGGAAGATCTACATTGACCTATAGTTTACAAAACGAATATGCAGATGTATTTGCAAAAGATATAATGATGCGTGAAGGGGGATATAGGTTCAATATCTCGCTGGGAGAAGTTTTTATTGATGGCGTAGAAATGAATGTTGGTGGCATGCACAATGTTGAGAACATGGTGGCCGCTGCAGCTGTTGCCAGTCACCTCGGGATTTCACCAGATGCAATCAGGGAAGCCATAGCTGCATATAAAGGTGTGAAAAGAAGGTTTGAATATATTATACCTCCCCGCACTCCGGAACCCGGTGCTTACATACAACCTGTGATGATAGATGATTATGCACATCACCCTGAAGAGTTGAAACCCTTGTTGAAAAGTGCGCGGAGTCTTTTTCCTCAAAGAATCATTACGGTGGTTTTCCAGCCGCACTTGTTTACAAGAACCAGGGATTTTGCTTCCGCATTTGCCGAATCTCTTTCACTTGCCGATAGAGTGATTCTTTTACCCATCTATCCTGCAAGAGAAAAACCCATTGAAGGCGTTGATAGCAATATGTTGCTGAATAAGATTTCACGGAATGATAAAATGGTTTTGTCAAAAGAGGATTTCCTGGAATGGATGAATAAACATTCAAAAGAATTGAATAAGGAATTTGGAGAAGTGATTGTTATGGCAGGAGCAGGCGATATTGATACATTGGTGCAACCAGTAAAAAAAATTATTGAAGGATAAGTGAAACGAAAGGGAACCATAAGGAAGATTGTTTTTGTTACTGCCTGGCTGGTAGTGATCGGCGGAATTGCCTCCTTGCTAATTGCGGCTAACAGCAGCAGGCAGGCCAGGTTTTGTCGCGATGTAGTGATTGGAATTAAAGGTTCCGAAGAAAGACTGTATGTTGAAAAGGCCTCCATTCTTCAGCACCTTGAATCAGCGAGAGGAGTAATATTAGGAAAGCCGGTTGATGAAATTTCATTAAAAAACCTGGAGTTTCATCTTGAACAGGACCAGTGGATAAAGAGAGCCGAATTATTTTTTGATCGTGAGGATGTACTTCATGTTTTTGTTGAAGAAAGAGTACCTGTTGCCAGGATATTCACCAAAAGCGGCGCATCATTTTATATTGACAGTGCAGGAAATAAAATGCCATTGCTGGAAAATTTAAATGTGCGTGTACCTGTAATTACAGGTTTCCCGGTTTCAATAAGAAAAATAAAACGCGACAGCCTGTTCATGGATGATGTTAAAAGTATTGCAACATATATACATAACCATGATTTCTGGAATGCCCAGACCGGCCAGGTAGATATTACCGGAGACAGAAATTTCGAGATCATTCCTGTAATTGGCGACCATGTTATCAGGATCGGTAAAGCCGATGACTTTCAGGCAAAACTTGACCGTGTTCTATTGTTCTATAAAAAAGTGCTTTCTAAAACAGGGTTCAACAAATACAGTATTGTAGATGCCAGGTTCAACAGCCAGGTTGTTGGTGTGCATCGCGGAAATGTTTCCGCCGTTGATTCTGTTCAGTTGCAGAAAAATATTAAAGAACTTCTAGAACGTAGTAATATCCAAAACCTCACAAATGATATGTTGCCGGGAACAGGTTCCCGTAACGATGCATTTGCGCGGAACACTGTAAATCGTGTTCCTGAACCAACCAATCCAACCCCTGCTGAGAGATTTGAAAATTCAGAGCCCGGCGCTATGGATCTTCAAAACCAATCCAATCCAATGAAGACGAACGAGAATTCACAAGGTGCACCAAAAGCAGTAATGCCGCGCCGAAGTGGAGAATAACATTGCCTGCTTCCAGGTAAGGTTATAAACAAAGGAAACAACTAAAAACAACAATAAACATGAACAGCGAGCAACCAATTATTGTGGGGCTTGACATTGGAACAACCAAGATTGCCGTTATTGCCGGCCGTAAAAACGAGTTTGGCAAACTGGAGATCCTTGGTTTTGGAAAGTCAAACTCCAATGGTGTAAAACACGGCCAGGTGTTGAACATCGATGAAACGATCAAGGCCATCGGGCAGGCGCTTGAAGCATGCTATGCCTCTAACCCCAATCTTGAAGTAAACGAAGTTTACGTTGGCATTGCAGGCCATCATATTAAAAGTCTGCAAACGCGGGGAGACATTGTACGACATGACACGGAAAACGAGATCTCTCAAAAAGAGATCGACCAGTTGATTGCCGACCAGTACAAAACTTATATTCCTGCCGGTGACCAGATCATTGATGTGATACCGCAGGAATATACAGTTGACAACTTTCAAAACATTGCCGATCCAATCGGGTATGGTGGTGTTAAGGTAGGCGCCAACTTCCACATTATTACAGGTGATAAAAATGCAATCAGGAACATCAACCGTTCTGTAGAAAAATCCGGGCTTGAAACAAAGGACCTGGTGTTGCAACCGCTTGCTTCTTCTGCCGCTGTTATGGCGCAGGAAGACCTCGAAGCCGGTGTTGCCATCGTGGATATTGGCGGTGGAACAACCGACCTGGCCGTTTTTTACGAAGGTATCTTAAAACACACAGCTGTAATTCCATTTGCCGGAGAGAACATCACCAACGATATTAAAACCGGTCTGGGTGTTTTAAAAACACAGGCAGAACAAATGAAGGTGCAGTTTGGAAGTGCGCTTCCCGATGAAGCAAAAGCAAATGCTTTCATCACAATTCCGGGTTTGCGTGGTATGCCTGCAAAGGAAATCAGTGTTCGCAACCTGGCACAGATCATTCATGCCAGAACAGGCGAGATACTTGATTTTGTTACCTATCACCTGAAGCAGGTGGGACTGGATAATCGAATGTTAAATGGAGGTATCATTCTTACAGGTGGCGGTTCCCAATTAAAGCATCTGATTCAATTAACCGAATATGTTACCGGGCTTAATGCAAGAATCGGATTGCCAAATGAACACCTGGCACCAGGACATATCGAGGAATTATCGAAACCCACGTATGCAACCTGCCTTGGTTTGATATTGAAAGGTTATGATGATTTTGAACACAACAGAAAACAGTTTAACGAAAGTTACCAACAGGTAGGTATACCTGAAAATCTGAGAACTGAAGGTGAGCAGGAAGATATGTTGGATGACAGCGACACAACCGTGCAAACCGGCGTCAGGAAAAGAGGTATGAGCAACTTCTGGAGCAAATTCAAAACCAGTTTAATAGAAATGTTCAAGGAAGAAGAAGACAGGCAGTTATAAGTAATCACATCCAAAATCATTCATCCGTTGTTAAACAACACAAACAAAATCTTATGATCCACTTTGATCTTCCCAAAGAAAAATCATCTATAATAAAAGTTATAGGTATTGGTGGTGGTGGCAGTAATGCTGTAAACCACATGTATTCGCAAAACATTGAAGGGGTAAATTTTATCATTTGCAATACCGATGCACAATCAATTGCCCAAAGTAAAGTACCTAACAAAGTACAGCTTGGGCCGCATCTTACGCAAGGGCTGGGAGCCGGTGCCAATCCCGAGATCGGCAGGCAGGCCACCGAGGAAAGTCTTGAAGAAATTAAGCGCATCCTTGAAGTGAATACCAAGATGGCCTTTGTTACTGCAGGTATGGGCGGTGGTACAGGAACAGGAGGTGCACCTATTGTATCCAAGATCTGTAAGGACCTGGGAATACTTACTGTAGGTATAGTTACCACTCCATTCTCTTACGAAGGAAAAAAACGCCAGCAACAGGCCGAAGAAGGAATTAAAAACCTTAAACAATATGTAGATACCCTGCTTGTGATCAGTAATGATAAGCTGAGGCACCAGTTTGGAAATTTAAAAATGCGTGAAGCTTTTTCACGTGCTGACAATGTATTAGCAACAGCTGCCAAATGTATCACTGATGTTATTAATAGCACAGGCCAGATCAATGTCGATTTCGCCGATGTTTGCACCGTTATGAAAAATGGTGGTGTTGCTATTCTTGGCAATGCCAGCTGTGAAGGTGAGAATCGTGCACAGCGCGCTATTGAGGAAGCATTGAATTCGCCATTGTTAAATGATAATGAGATCCGTGGAGCAAAATGGATCTTGATTAATATTAATTCTGCAGAAGGTGAAACAGAATTTACAATGGATGAAGTGGAGATCATTCAGCAGCATTTATTAAGCCAGGCAGGCGAGAATACAGATGTGATACTTGGATTAGGTTATGACAATACACTGGGTGAAAAAATTGGAATCACGCTTATTGCCACCGGTTTCCAGCACAGGGATCCATTTGTAAGAGATGAAGAAAAGGCAAAAGAACCAAAAGGTGAAGAGAAGATCGTTATGGTATTGGGTGAAGATCCCCAGGAACCAAGGCAGGTTGATGTGGTGGAGCCAACAATGGATGAAATGCTTGCTCCCCGACTCGTAGATGAAGAATCCTGCGAAATAGAAAAACCTGAAGCAAAGCCAGAGATTTTTAGTTTAAGTCCTTATAAGAAACCGGAAGAAGTAACGCAAGAAGAGGAAATTTCCAAACCGGTGCATCTCCAGTTAAAATTAAAGGAAGAAGTTCCTGCAGCCGATGCTGAAAAGAAAGAGCTGGAAAAACAAAAGCAATTACTGGATGAAAAATTTGAAAGACTTCGCCAGTCAATTCTTTCCGGAGGTTCAAAGGAAAATAAACAAAATAACTCCTCGGCGTCTGCAGCGTCGGGAGGATACCTTGCAAGGCCATCCAATATTTATGCAGATCAAAAGCCGGAGAGCCCTGCTCAAAGGCCTGCTGAAGAACCGGTTCCACCACATGTTGCAAATGTTGAAGACAATGAATCCTTCGACATGCAACTTGTGATTAGGAACGACATTCCAGCGGCGGATGTGCCGGACAAACAAACTCCGACGGAAGTCAATTTCCAGGCTGAGGAACCCCGTGAATCCGGGGACGTAGCCGGAGATGAAAAAAGGAGAGCTGCCGAACGTTTACAGAAATTGCGCAACCTGTCGTTCAATTTAAATGCAGCCGACCCAAATAATGAGTTTGAATCGGTTCCGGCCTATATCCGCCGCAACATGGAATTGTATAACACAGTTTCATCAGTGGAAAATTTTTACAGCAATTATCAGGTAAAAGATGATGGTAAGTCAGGCGCAAGCATTTCAACCATCAATACTTTTTTAGATGGTAAGAAACCGGATTAATTAAGACTGTTTATACCGTTCCAATGAAGCCTGCTGCAATAGCAGTTAGTGCTAAGTTTTGTTTTTAGTTGTTCCCCCATCGTTCGCGGTGGGGGTTTTTTGGTGAGTAGTGAGCAGTGAGTAGTGAATGGTGAATATTGGACCTGCTGGCGCCAGGTGGCGGAATGGGCGTGCGGTATAATAATAAATTTCATAAAACAAAAAAGACCCCGGCGGGGTCGAATGCTTTAGAATAAAAAAACAATAGTATGTCTAAAAATCCCTCCTGCTGTTGAGGCGGAAACATAATATCCATATAATTGCTGTAAATAGAATTGTATAGATTACATGATTGTTAACCGCATTAATACTTTCGAGATATTTCTCTTCATTTAATCTTCCCATAAAAGGTACTGCCGGTATGAGCCGGTCGGAAATTTCAATAGGAAGAAAATGACCGGCATCGATCTTGTAATAATTTGCCAGTCCGGCAAGGATATTATCAAGAATAATTGCATAAAATATAAATATTCCCAATGCCACAAAGGCTCTTTTTGTAAGGAAGGCTATTAAAAAAGCAACTGACAGCTGGGCAAAAGCCTGTAATCCAAATAATCCTATAAAATATGATTTTTCCCAGATGCTGGCAGTATTACCTTCTTCCATGTTTATAAACCCTATAATAACCGCAACAATTACATACAGCAGTGTAACCAAAAAAGAAATTATTACAACATCAATAATCTTGCTGGTCATAAACTGGTTCCTGCTCCAGCCATCTATAACATTCTGTCGATGCGTTTTATAAGTGTACTCATTTGTAATGAACATAATTACGATAGTGGCCGGAATAAATATAAACAGGGAAGATGCATAGGCCACAGTATGCCAGACTTCAGGAAAAGTAAATGGATTACCCACCAGCATTTTTAAAACCTGGCTGGCCGCATCCTCATTTTTAAGCAGGTTATTAAAACCTGTGTATAAGATATAATTTATGCCCGGGTAGGTTAAAGCAATAATGCCGGTCATCCACCAGAATGCGCGGTACTTGCGCATTTTAAGCCATTCTGTTTTTATTAACTTTGTCATAATCAATTGCTGGTAAGTTCAAAAAATCTTGCTTCTAAACGTTTTTTCTTTAATAACATATGATTTAGTACAATGCCATTGTTGAAACAGTAACTGTTGATCTCCTCGAGGTTGGCTGTTCCTTTTGGAAAGCTTGCCATCACAGTATTTGTTTTATTATCAATCACTACATTTTTACTGATACCTGAAAGCAGACTGGTAAGTTGTTGAAGGTTTGATGAAGCTACTTCAACCAGGTCTTCATCCATTAGCACATCATCCACTTTGCCGGTAGTGATCAGCGTGCCCGTTTTTAATATCGCAACATGAGTACATACTTTTTCAACTTCATCAAGCAGGTGACTTGCCATTATAATTGTATGTCCATTATCTTTTAATTCAACAATTAACTCTCGGATTTCGGCAATGCCTACAGGATCAAGCCCATTTGTAGGTTCATCAAGTACCAGAACCTTCGGACTACCCAGTAAAGCAGCGGCGATGGCAAGTCTTTGTTTCATCCCCAGGCTGTAAGAACTAAAACGGCTGTTCCTTCTTTCAAAAAGTTTTACTTTATGAAGTACAGTGTTTATGTCGTCCTCATTTCCGCGTCCACTGATACTCTGGGTGATCTTTAAATTGTCAACTGCAGATAAATAATGATAGAAATTAGGTGTTTCAAGCAGGGATCCGATTTTTTTTCTTTGTTGGGGTGACGGTTCGTTTCCAAACCATAAAAATTTTCCTGCGTCCTTTTTTAAAACATCTAAAACAATGCTTAATAAAGTTGTTTTACCACTGCCGTTTGGTCCCAGAACACCAAATACACATCCTTGCGGCACTTCAAAGGAAACCCCTTTAAGGGCCTTCACCTTGCCGTAAGATTTGGCAATGTTGTCAATTGTGAGAATTACGCTCATGAAATGCAATTTTGATCAAGATAAGCGTATGCTTTTTCTTTTACAATATATATTATATGAATAAGGAGATTTTATATACCAATCCATTTTATAGCTTTCATTGTATATTCAATTATGGCTAAAATTTTAATTACAGGTGGAACAGGATTGATAGGCACTGCCCTTACCAAAGAACTGGTAAAACGTGAACACGAAGTGATCATTCTTACCCGCCAGGCAAAGGGAAGAACATCATCTGCAGGAATAAGCTATGCTGAATGGAATGTTGATAAGCTGCTGATAGATAAACAGGCCATTGAATCTGCAGATATCATCATTCATCTTGCAGGTGCTAACGTGGCCGGGAAAAGATGGACAAATGAACGGAAACAGGAAATAGTTGAAAGTCGAACCAGGTCGGGAGAATTGATTGTGAAAGCTTTGAATGAAATTCCAAACAAAGTAAAGCTGGTGGTCAGTTCTTCAGCAATTGGATATTATGGTCCCGATCCTGAGGTGCCAAATCCGAAACCTTTTGTTGAATCGGATCCTCCTCATAACGATTTTCTTGCTTCAACCTGTTATCAATGGGAGCAGGCAATTTTGCCGGTAAAAAACCTGGGTATTCGAACTGTTGTTTTTAGAACGGGCATTGTTTTAAGCAGGGAAGGTGGAGCATATACCGAATTTGTAAATCCTGTAAAGTTTGGATTAGCCCCTGTATTGGGAAATGGTAGGCAGGTGGTAAGCTGGATCCATATAGAAGATATTGTAAGACTGTACATGGAAGCTATCGCAAACGAAGATTTTAATGGCATTTATAATGCGGTTTCCCCACACCCGGTTACTAATAAGGCGCTGATGCTTGCTATTGCAAGATCAAAGAAAAGTTTTTTTATTCCTGCTCCCGTACCTGCATTTGCTTTAAAAATTGCTCTTGGAGAAATGAGTATTGAAGTATTGAAAAGTGCAACCGTTAGCAGTAAAAAAGTTGAAGAAACAGGATTTTCGTTTCAATTTCCAACCATTGAATTGGCTGTGGAGAATCTTAAATAGCTAGTTGAAAGGTTGGTGAACAGTTGTTGAACGGTGGTTGAAATGTAGGATTCCTGAATCTTCAATTAAACAACCATTCAACAATATTCAACCCTCTCACCGCTCAACGCTCCCGGGAATATGCTTGTTATGATAGATATTGGTGAAGTTGCCAACAATTTTAATTCCAGGATGGTTCAAAATTCTTTCAAGTTTTAAATCATCAATATCCTGCTTTCTTACTTTGCGATGCATGGGATGCATGGTGCCACCGGTAACTCCTGCAGGTTTGGTGGGGTCATACTGGTAAGGAGGATCCACCAGGGTTCCTCTTGGATACATGATGCCCGGTATACCTTCGCCGCGAATATCGAGGTGTTTTGGATGCGGAAGCCCAAGCGTGTGTCCATATTCATGTGCCGCTGTTGTAGATCCCCTGTATAAATTTTCTGAAAGAAAATAGCCGGAGTTGCAACCTAATCCATCTACAAAGGAGATATTGCCATGAATGAAATTTTCAATTCTGAAGAAATTTTTCCTTGGATCGGTGTTCGAGATAACATCAAGGTCGGAAATTGCAGAATATACCGAGGCGCTGATACGAAATTCAACAAGAAAATGATGGTCTTTCAGGTATAGATGAGCCTTAGGTTCATTCCAGAGCGTTTCTATTTCCTCCTGCATTAAAGCAGCCAGTTCTCCGCTAACAGCATCTCCATAAATTATGATGTGAGAATGCACCCTGATGGTTTTCGATGCAATATCAATTTCAACTTCACCCATCCGGGATGTTTTAATATTTAATGCATTTTAATTCCTTACCGGCTTGCCTCCCTTTAAAACACTTTGAATTCTTTCGAGTGTTTTCTTTTCCCCGCAAAGAGAAAGAAAAGCTTCTTTTTCCAGGTCCAGCAGGTATTGTTCAGAAACTAATGTTTGTTCACTTAAATCACCGCCACACATTACATAAGCCAGTTTCTTTGCAACCGTTACATCGTGGTCGGTAGCATAGTTTGCACGCCACATACCATGTACCCCGGCATATAGTGCACCCAGGCCGCTTCTGCCAAGCACACGAATATCTTTTCTTTGAACCGGCATTACATAACCACTTTCGTACATTTCTATAACAGACCTTTTGGCTTCCGAAACACGCCTGTTAATGTTCATTACAATTTCGTCTAACCCTTTGCGGTAGAATCCTAAATCAAATGCTTCGTGTGCAGAGGTGGCCACTTTAGCTGTTGCTATGTTTAAAAAACGGTTTTTAAGCGTTATGGTTTCCGGTTCATCCTGGTGCATTTCATCTGAGGCGCGTAAAACCAGTTCTTTTGTTCCTCCACCTCCGGGAATTAATCCAACACCCATTTCAACCAGCCCTGTATAAGTTTCGGCTGCAGCGCAAACCTTATCGCTGTGTAAACTCATTTCGCAGGCGCCCCCTAATGCCAGGCCATGTGGCGCTACCACAACAGGTACAGATGAATACCTGCATCGCATCATGGTTTGCTGAAAAGACCTGATAGCAAAATCCAGTTCATCGTATTCCTGTTCAATGGCAAACATGAAGATCAGTCCAACATTTGCTCCTGCAGAAAAATTAGGGCCTTCATTAGCAATAACAAGTCCCTTAAAATTATTCTCTGCCAGTTCAATCGCCTTGTTCACACCCTGAAGTACATCGCCCCCAATACTGTTCATTTTTGTATTCCAGCTCAATGCAATTACATCATCTCCAATATCAACAACTTTGCAGCTGCTGTTCTTCCATACCTGCTTTTCCTGGTAGTTACTTAATATGATAAATTCATTGCTGCCTGGGATTTGTTTGTAAGATTTTGTAGCAGGATCATAACTTAAAGTTTTTCCATTTTCAATTTTATAGAATGATTTATTTCCTGCTGCTATCATTTCATCCACCCATGTTGCAACCTTATAACCTTCTTCCTTCATGGCCTTAGCCGTTCTTTCCACACCTAAAACATCCCAGGTTTCAAATGCCCCGATCTCCCAGCCAAATCCGGCCATCATGGCATCATCTATCCTGTAAACTTCATCGCTGATCTCTGGAATCCGATGCGAGATATAAGAAAACAATCCAAAATGAAACTTTCTTAAAAATTCACCTGCTTTATCCTGCGAAGCAGCAAGCATTTTAATTCTTTGCTTAAGGTCTTCGATTGGTTTTGCTGCATCAACCGAAGCAAATTTTGGCTTTTGCCGTGGACTGTATTCAAGTGTTTGCAGATTTATTGTAAGTATTTCTTTTTCTCCGCCCTTACCTTTTGTCTTTTTAAAAAATCCCTGGCCGGTTTTATCACCCAGCCATTTATTTTCTACCAGCTGGTCAAGCCATGCCGGAATTTTAAAAACATCTTTTTGTTCATCAGCCGGACAGTTATCATAAACTCCTTTGGCCACCTTTACCAGGGTATCGATTCCCACAACATCTGCCGTCCGGAATGTTGCAGATTTTGGTCTTCCAATTAATGGCCCTGTTAATGCTTCCACTTCATCAATGCTCATGTTTAATGAATCCATTAATCCGAAGATTGCCATCAAACCATACACCCCAATGCGGTTTGCAATAAATGCAGGTGTGTCCTTGGCGAGCACCGTAGTTTTTCCCAGGAACTTATCACCATAGTTCATTAAAAAATCAACTACTTCAGGATCAGTTCCCGGTGTAGGAATAATTTCTAACAGTCTTAAATAACGCGGTGGATTGAAAAAATGCGTTCCGCAAAAATGCTTTTTAAAATCTTCCGACCTCCCTTCACTCAGCATGTGAATGGGAATTCCGGAGGTATTGGAAGTGATCAGCGTGCCGGGTTTCCTGAATTCCTCCACCTTTTCATAAAGTGATTTTTTTATATCCAGTCTTTCTACCACCACTTCTATAACCCAGTCGCAATCGCTGATCTTTTTCAAATCATCGTCAAAATTCCCTGTGGATACTTTTTTTACAACATCCCTGGTAAAAAGAGGTGATGGATTTGATTTGATAGCCGCCTGCAACGAATCATTCACAATTTTATTCCTTTCATTTTTATTTCCTTCCGGTGCATCTTTTGGTATGATATCAAGCAGTAATACCTGAACGCCAATCCCGGCAAAATGTAATGCAATCCGCGAACCCATTACACCACTTCCCAACACGGCTACTTTTTTAATGATCCTTTTTGCCATAAGTATATTTTTCCTTTCTTGAAAATAGTTAGTTAAACAACTATTTAGAGTGAAGATAGGAAAATTTGGGTTTGTTCGAAACAGCCCTGCACTGTTTAAAAAGTAAAAAAAGGGGCAGGAAAACAGTAAGGCAGCAAGTATAAATTACAGGAAGACCCGGGTATTAAAGTGGTGCAAGCAAACAGCTTACAATGATTTTTATTTTATTGGAAATTTTATTTTTAGCGCCTCCCGGTATTTTTATTTTATAGTCGGAAAGAAGGATGCTAAATTCGGCTGAGGAACTGATGCTGCCATCTTTAACGGTTAACTTGCAGGGAACTGAAACTTCCTTTTCAACTCCATGAAGCAATAGTTTTCCTTTGGCCGTTGATTGATAAATGCCATTTTGTGTCAGGTCTACAGAATTAAGATCAACCTTGCCTTTAAATGTTGATTGGGGAAACTTATCGCTCTCAATATAATTATTGTTGAAGTGCTCCTGCATCAAGGCTTTTTCAAATTCAAAGCCTTTCATTAAAACAGAAAACTGGAGGTTGCCGGTTTTGGCGTCCAGAATTACAGCAACAGTTTTATTTATTGCTGCTATATCCTCTAGTTTGGCTTCTGAAAAGAATTCGATCTTACCTGTTTTGGTATAAAATTTATCCTGGGCATGTAATGCAACACTGATTAATGAAACAAAAAAAATAAAAGCAATTCTTATCATCATAGAATTTTTCAGGGTTTAACAACACAACGGTTGAGTTTAACATCGGTTCCAAAAATTTCTTCTGTTACACCACCAGTGCAAATGCCTTTTAATGTAACAAGGTCGCCTTCTTTCAATCCTTTATATTTTTCTGCATGCGTTGAATCCATACTGCATAATACAGAAGACATTTCCCCCTGGCTGCCCAGGGCAATAACCACCGGGTTTCCATTTGCATCAATCATTTTTATATTTCCTGAAACTTCAATGACCTTATCAATATATTTTGCATTGGCAGTTGCAGTGTCTTTTGCAAATTCACCTATCAAAGCAGCAGATCCGATGATGAATTCGGGTTTCTTATTTTCCAGGTCTTCATTTGTCCTGGTATAAGCTTTATAAGCAAACCACGAACCTGCAATTACTACAATAGCAATTATATACAATAAGATTTTTCGCATAAGCTGGTATTAGGTATGAACAATTATTTTACCTGGCTTCCTGGCTTCGTAAAATTGCCGGGACCAACCAGAATAAGCTTACCATCGGGTTGCTCTGCCGTTAAAATCATTCCCTGCGATTCAATTCCTCTCATTTTCCTGGGCGCCAGGTTGGCAACAACAATTACTTGTTTATTCACCATTTCTTCCGGACTGAAATGCTGTGCAATTCCTGAAACAATGGTTCTTTTTTCACTTCCGAGGTCAACTTCGAGCTTAAGCAATTTGTCGGCTTTGGCAACTTTCTCTGCATTTAAAACAGTTCCAATCCTCAGGTCCGGCTTATCAAAATCGTCATAAACAATTTCGGGTTTCAATGGTAACAGATTTGAATTAGAGGAGTTGCTTTCATCCTGTTGTTTCTTGGAACGCTCCAATCCCTGTTTTAGTTTTTCAACCTGCTCATTTACTTCTGCGTCCTCAATCTTTCTGAATAAAAGTTCGGGTGGTCTTAATGAATAACCCACGCTTAATAATTTTAATGAACCTGCATTTTCCCATTCAAGCATTTTAGGCACCACCTTCATTATATGGCACATCTTAGTTGCCGTATTGGGAAGAAATGGATTGATAAAAACAGCCAGGTTGGCGCAAAGCTGTAAACAAATATGAAGGCAATTGTCTATGGATGCCTGGTTGTTATCAGCTTCAGCATTTTTTGCTTTTATCCAGGGTTCTTTTTCCTGCATGTATTTGTTTCCTTTCCTGGAAAGATCAATTACTTCAAACAATGCTTCGCGAAACTTGAATGTTTCAATCAATTGACCAATATTTCCTGCTGATCTTTTGATCTCATCAATCAGTTCTTTATCTTTTTCATCTGCAAGATCATTATGAAATTTAGGAACTTTGCCTCCGGTAAGTTTATGCATCAACACAAAAGTTCTGTTGAAGAAATTCGCAAATGCAGCAACCAGTTCCCCGTTTACAGCATCCTGGAATCCCTTCCAGGTAAATTCACTGTCCTTGGTTTCCGGTAAAATAGTGGTGAGGTAATATCTTAAAGCGTCGGCCATTTGCGGGCCTCCATTCTCTTTCTTAATAAAATCTTCTATGAAGTCCTGCATGTCGAGTTTCCAGTTCCTGCTGGTACTCATTTTATCACCTTCCAGGTTCATAAATTCATTTCCCGGCACATTGTAGGGAACAATATATCCATGAAGTTTCAGCATTACCGGAAAGATGATGCAATGGAATACAATGTTGTCCTTACCAATAAAGTGTACAAGCCTGGTATCTTCATCCATCCAGAATGGTTTCCAGTCACGTCCATTATCCAGCGCCCACTGTTTAGTGGCACTTATATAACCTATGGGTGCATCAAACCACACATACAATACCTTTCCCTGGCGGTCGGTATTTTCTTCTATGGATGTTCCCGCGCGCAGAGGAAGTTTTACACCCCAGTCAAGATCCCTTGTTACAGCTCTTGGCTGAAGACCGGCATCAATCCAGCTTTTGCATTGTCCAACCACATTAATCTTCCAGTCGTTTTTATGTCCTTCAACAATCCAAGATCTTAACCAATCTTCATGCTTATCCAGAGGAAGATACCAGTGGCTTGTTTTTCTTTTAACAGGAGGTTTGCCGCTTAAAGTACTAACAGGTTTTATCAGTTCATCGGGACTAAAAGTGCTGCCGCATTTTTCGCACTGGTCGCCAAAAGCATTTTCAAAACCACAGCGAGGGCAGGTTCCTTTAATATAGCGGTCGGCCAGGAAGGTGTTGGCTTCTTCATCAAAATATTGCTCGGATTCTTTTACTACCAGTTCATTTCTTTCATCCAGGTAGGTAAAAAATTCCTGTGCTGTTTCGTGGTGAATGGGATTGGAGGTGCGATCGTAAACATCAAAGGAGATTGAAAATTCTTTGAAGTTTTCCTGGAGCATCTCATGATATTTATCAATAATGGCCTGGGGAGTTGTGCCTTCTTTCATGGCCTGGATAGGTATGGCTGTACCATGTTCATCGCTTCCACATACAAAAACAACATCCTTTTTTTGCGCTCTCAGGTAACGTACATAAATATCTGCCGGAATATAAGCCCCTGCAAGGTGGCCAATGTGCTTTTGCCCGTTCGCATAAGGAAGTGCCGAAGTAACCAGGTATCTTTTAGGTTGTTTATCTGCCATTGTTCTTTTTTAGTCCCGTGCAAAAATACCTTAGAAGCATGCCATAGCCAAAACAACCTAAGGTGGAAGTTTAATCTCTCAAAAAGAACTATTTATATCTTTGGTCACTATGACCATACTTCCGCCCTACCTTGAAAAAGGAGATAGCATTGGAATTGTTGCTCCTGCAGGCTTCATGCCTTTTGAAAAAATGGAATCATGTATCAATACTTTACAGGATTGGGGTTTTAATGTTCAACTGGGTACTACAACTCAAAGCAGCTCTGAAAATTATTTTTCCGGATCAGACGATGAAAGGCTGAACGACCTTCAAAGAATGATGGACGACAGTTCAATAAAAGCAATTTTATGTGCCCGTGGTGGATATGGAATGAGCAGGATCATTGACAATATAAGTTTTAAGAAATTCAAGAAGAATCCAAAATGGATCATAGGATTCAGCGATATAACGGTTTTGCATGCCCACATTTATTCAAAGTATAAGATAGCATCATTACATGCGCCCATGGCTGCTGCATTTAATGATAATGAATATAATAACCCATACGTCAGATCGCTGAAGGCTGCGCTTGAAGGGGTGCCGGCAAATTATGAAATTCTACCTCACCGTTTCAATAAAACCGGCGATGGTGAAGGTGAACTTATTGGTGGAAATTTAAGTCTTTTGGGTCACCTGATCGGAACAAAATCCGATATAAAAACCAAGAATAAGATCCTGTTTCTTGAAGATATAGGCGAGTACATTTATAACATCGACAGAATGCTTATTCAAATGAAAAGAGCCGGAAAATTTGATAAACTTGCCGGTTTGATTTTTGGTGGCTTTACCGAAGCAAAGGATACTGAAAGACCTTTTGGAATGACAACCGAACAGGTTATTCATGAAAAAATTAAAGGTTTTGATTTCCCCGTTTGTTTTAATTTTCCTGTAAGTCATGATAAAGAAAATTATGCCCTTAAAATAGGCGCAGGCTATAAGTTTTCAGTTTCATTAAATTCAGTAATGCTGGTGGAGCAGGTTTTATAAAAAAAGATCCCCGAAGGGACCTTTTTTCAATACCTGCCGTAATAAGTTCTAAGCCTTGAAGCAAGGTCGTTTTGAATTTGCCTGAGCAGGTGTTCAAGAATATATTCTTCTGAGGGCAGATGATCTTCCGATTTATTAATAAGATTTATATCATTCTGGCTTAAAGCTCTTTCATCACCTGTATAAGTGGAGAATTCCGTTCTCCATTGGAACTGGCCGGTAAACCTGTCGCTCCAGATAATTCCTCCATTAATATCGCGTAAGGTAATCAACAGGTCACCTTCAGATAAAAGGGTGCGCGTTATGGTGGATATCCTGGCTTTTACGGTACCATATTGTTTAGTAACAGAGTCGGGCTTATGAACGATTTCTTTTACCACCACTTCCTTCGACACCTCCCTGGAAGACCGCCTGTCGTAGGGCCTACCCATCATGATCCTGTTCAGTTGTAATTCCATTACCTGGTCGGGAATAATGTCGCGACTTCTGGCTTCAAACTCGGAATAATATCTTACAAAATCATTATTGGAATTCTGGCTCAGCGTGCGTAAAATATCATTCTGGAAATTTTGCAATTGATAAGAACTGCTATACTGGTAACCGCCATAATATTGAATGGGAACAATTAAAACCTTTGTTAATGCAAGGTCATAAACCGAATCTCGCTTTCTTTTGAGGTTATAATCACTTGTAAATTTCAGGGCTTTATTCATTTCATAATAAGCTTCCCGAAAATCAGTTTTACTGCCAAGTGAAATAAAATAATCGGCCCTGTTTACATGAATTTCAATTGATTTTTCGCGGTAGGTTTCAACGTATTCGGAGTAATCTGCAGGTTTTACAATATTGAATGCTACGGGATAGTCGTTTAAAATAT
Source organism: Bacteroidota bacterium (assembly GCA_023429985.1). Taxonomy (GTDB): domain Bacteria; phylum Bacteroidota; class Bacteroidia; order Chitinophagales; family Chitinophagaceae; genus Flavisolibacter. The sequence continues at coordinate 24,460 of JAEZCV010000192.1, forward strand.
TGTATAAATCCTGCAGGTTGAGGTACTGGTAGAAAATGCGGGCGTACCTTTCTTCACTCTTACTGTTTGAAAGAATCCTTATCTCATTTTCGTAATTGCTCACAGCATATTTGTACGAGTTCTTTACTATATCCCTGGTTTCGTAATCGTAAGGATCTTTTTGTAATTTTTTAATTCCCAGTTCAATGGCATCGGCATAATTGCCTTTTTGATAAGCCTTGCTTGCAGATTTACATCCCGTAAATATTGCAAAGGCAATGATAGCAAAGTAAATTTTGGTCATAAGATCAGTTTTTCCGGACTTGGAGATAAAACAAAATACAAAGCTTATTTGAAAAATGTTATTTAAGGAAATGATAACAAACCATTTTTTTGTAAACTGGTGGTTCCCATTGAATAACAAAGATGTATTCGATACCTGATTTTTGCAAATTTTGCAAAGATTGGAGATAATTTTTAGTTCCCTCTGATTTTCGCAGATTGAATTATCCAGTCAGGTTTCAGCTTTTTCCTTTCGCCGATCGCCCGGATTTCTAACTATGAATGGTTATTATTAGCCGGAATATATTACTCTATCCTTCTCATTTTTAATGCAGGTGCCGGAGATACTATCAAAGGAAATTTTTCAATAACAACGGTGCTGGCATCTAATCCAAAACCTCTTTCTTCGGAAAGACTGATTTCTTTCAGCCAGAAATGAAATTTCATGATCAGCTTTTCAATGATAGGAAGATCATTATCCTGGCTCAGGTATTTTTCCATAACGATGAAGGAGAAATCTCCCGATAAAATATTCTTTTCAAGGCTTTCATATTTGCTGGCAATATAAACTTCTTTATTAGCCGTAAGGTCTTCAATTACTTTTCGGAACATCAGGTTAATTCTCGGCTCCACACGGAACCCCAGTCTGAATTCAACGCGTATGATATCATTTGGAATGATATGATCCACCTTGTATTCCATAGTGTATGGATCATCTAATGTATCAACATGAACAAACCAATAGATGTCGGCTCTTTTTGGTTTTTTATTTAGAATAGAGTAAATGATCTTGTGTTCAATTTCCTTAGGATTATCTGCACTGGTTAAGTATACAAGGTGCGTGGCATATTTGGCAATTGATTTATCATTGCTCAGTTCCTGGATCCTGGGTATATAGTGTTCAAGTCTAACAAATTCAACATACCTGTTCTTTATTTTTCGCGCACGATACCATACATACATTATTATGAAAACTACTCCTCCAATAATCAGCGTCATATAACCTCCGTGTGAGAATTTTTGGAGCAGAGCAAAAAGGAAAAGACTTTCCAATGCCAGGTAAAAACCCAGGAAGATCCATATATAAACAGGTTTCACCCTTTTCAATACCAAGTAATTGGCGAAAAGGATGGTTGTCATTAACATAGTTACAATAATGGCAAGTCCATACGCAGCCTCCATTCTTTGCGAGGTTTGAAAATAAAGAACAACACCAACACAACCCAGGAACATCAGCAGGTTGAGCGAGGGAATGAAAAGCTGTCCTTTTGCTTCGGAAGGGTAACGGATCTTGAGCTTTGGTGAAAGGTTTAACCGCATGGCCTCACTTATAAGCGTAAAGGATCCTGAGATCATGGCCTGGCTTGCAATGATGGCCGCTGAAGTAGCTACCATAACGCCAATAATGATGAACCATTGAGGCATCAAGTCGTAAAATGCATTGATGCCTAATTGTGCACGTACCGCATCTGTCATTACTACACCACTATGGTTATACAGCAGGCTGGCACCCTGGCCGAGGTAGTTCAATATGAGGCAGATCTTCACAAAATTCCATGTAAACCTGATATTGTTTTTACCACAATGTCCAAGGTCGCTATATAGTGCTTCTGCCCCTGTGGTACATAAAAAAACAGCTCCCAGCAGCCAAAGGGCGTTGGGATAATTACCAACAAAACCTAAAGCATAAGCAGGATTAAAAGCGCGGAATATGGAAAGGTCTTCAGAAAGATGAATGATGCCAAGGATGGCCAGCATACTAAACCATACCAGCATTACGGGTCCAAAAAGTTTCCCTATGGAATGTGTTCCAAATTGTTGTAAAAAAAAGAAGAAGGCAAGAATGGCGATCACTATATAAACAACATATTGATCAATGCCGGTAAAGCTGGGTAATTCTTTTAAACCCTCCACTGCCGATGTAATGGAAATAGGAGGACAAATAATTCCATCCGCCAGCAGGGCAGCTCCACCGATCATGGCAGGCATTACCAGCCATTTTTTTCTGCGCCGCACGAGTGCATATAGTGCAAATGTTCCGCCTTCACCCTTATTATCAGCACGCAGAACCAGAATCACATATTTAAGAGTGGTTTGCAGGGTAAGGGTCCATATTATACAGGAAAGGCTGCCTATGATCAGTTCTTCCGTGATCATCCTGTTATTAATAATGGCATTGAAAACGTAAAGGGGAGAAGTGCCAATATCTCCATAAATTATTCCCAGGGCTACAATAAGTCCGGCGGCTGAAACCTTATTAACAGGAGCTTTCAATTGTATGAGTTGACGCTTTCAATTTAAAAGCGGGATCAAAGGTATATGTTAAACTTTGAGATGAGGTAATTTTCGGTGAAAGGTCGATTATGTTGTGTAAAACCATTTTTAAAGCTATCGTGCAACCAGGTTAAATTTTAAGCCTACTATAAGAAATTCAAATTTACCTTTAACCTTAAAGCCTTGTTTGATATGCGTTTTGTTCAATTATTTTTCTTATTTGCCTTCTTTTTTATTACAAATTCCCTTTTTGCGCAAAGGATCGTTTATTCAAAACCTTCCAGCGATGACAATAAGCGAATGAGTTTTGAGATCATAGGCAAGGTTTCGGGCAACTTCCTTGTTTATAAGCAGGTCAAGAATACGAGCTACATCAGTGTGTATAATAACGAAATGGAAGAAACGGCTAAGATTGAGCAGGATTATATTAATGATAACCGTCTTTTAAATATCGACTTCTTTCCTTATTCCGATTTCACCTATGCCATTTACCAGTACCAGAAAAAAAGCATTGTTTATTGTGATGTAGTTAAGATCGATGGTGATGGTAATAAAGTTGGTGAAGTGAGGAATCTGGATACAACACATCTTTCCTTTTCCGGTAACAACCATGTATATACCTCTATCAGCAGCGAAAACAAAGAGAATATTATGGTTTTTAAGGTAAATTCCAAGAACAGGACCAAGTACATAATCACTACACTGTTGTTCAATAAAGAACTCGATCTGCAAAAGCGATCAAGGTTTCTGGTTAATATGGAAGAACACCGCGACAGGCTGGATGAATTCAATATTGATAATGATGGTGATCTTATCTTTTCCAGGTATTTCAGGAACAGTAATGAAACCATCAATAAAACCGAACTGGTTTTTAAGCCCGCCTTATCGGATTCCTTATTGTTTATTAATGTGCCCCACGAAAATATACTTCTTGACAAACCCCTGGTAAAAGTTGATAATTATAACAAGCGTTATTTTCTCACTTCATTTTATTATGAAAAGAAGAGAGGTAACATTGAAGGATTTTATTTTTATGCCTGGGATAAGAATACCGGGCAGCCTTCCTTACAAAATGCAATGGTATTAAGTGAAAAATTACGTGAGGAGGCAAGAGGTGATGCAAGTGTGAAATCTGCTTTTAATGATTATTTTGTCAGGAATATCATTATAAAGAAAGATGGCGGTTTTCTTATTAATTCGGAAGCATTTTATACTACATCCCGTTTTAATAACTGGAATCGGTGGAATTACCTGTATGGAATGCCTATGAACAGTTATGACTATTATTATTCATCACCTGTATATAATAACTGGCGCTGGCGGCAGAACAGGTTTGGCAATGGTCAGCAGGTAAGAAGTCATGCCGAGAATATCACCATTTTTTCATTTGATGCTTCAGGAAACCTTGAATGGAACAATGTGATCCGGAAAGAGCAGTTTGATGATGAATCGGATGATAAAATTTCCTACTTGATGGCAAACACAGGAAACCAGATTCATTATTTGTTTAACCTCGACCAGAGAAGGGCTTTACTCTTACATGATTTCGCACTTAGTCCGGGAGGTGAGATCAGCCAGAATCCCATGCTGAAAAACCTTGACAGGGGATTTGAATTTTTACCAAAATATGGCAAACAGGTTAGTGCCAACCAACTCATAGTTCCCTGCTACAACCGCAATTATCTTTGCTTTGCTAAAATCGAATTTAATTAATAGCATTGCCGTGTGATAGGAATATTTAAGCAAAAATCACCCGGCAATATTTTCCTGCTGCTTATTTTCGGCCTGCTGGTGAAACTGCCCCTTTTTATGTTTCCCAGGAACGTAGTGGCCACAGATTGGGATGGCGCACTTTACCAGTCGCTCATCCATTGGATGCCTGCCGAAAATGGCTATACTGCTTCTTTTCTTGCCTTTGTTCTGCTTTATGTGCAAAGCCTTATGATCAATTTTATTGTAAATGAATTCAGGCTAACAACAAGGCAGAATTATCTGCCTGCCATGGCTTACCTGCTTATCACCTCCCTGATGCCCGAATGGAGTTATCTTTCTTCCCCACTGGTAGCAGCAGGCTTTGTGATCTGGATTTTTATCCTGCTGTTTGGGTTGTACAATTCTTCTTCAGCAATGCCCCAGGTTTTTAATATTGGACTTTTAGCCGGTATCAGTTCCTATATATATTTTCCATCTGTAACCTTTATTATTTGCATTATCACAGGAATGATGATTCTTAAACCTTTCCGGATCAACGAAATTATTTTGTTTTTGTTCGGATGGCTTTCTCCTTATTATTTTCATGCAGTTTATCTCTTTTTAAACGACAGCTTCATTATTGAAGATTTTCTACCCAAATTTGATCTTGTGATTCCGGATCTGAAGAATTCAATTTGGCTGGCGGCAAGTACTTTTTTACTTACGATCCCTTTTTTACTGGGAGGTTATTTTATTCAATTTCATCTGAGGAAAATGCTGATTCAAACCAGGAAGTACTGGAGCATTATTTTATTATACCTATTGCTGGCATTTTTTGTTCCTTTTATTAACAGTAATCATTCATTTCATGCCTGGATATTATTGATGGCTCCTTTTTCGGCTTTTCATGCAAGTGCTTATTTTTTCCAGACTAGGAACATCGTTTCGCACATATTATTTTTCATAACGCTCGGTTATGTTTTCTATTTACAATATGGAACTCCAACATGGCATTAACAGGAAAAATGGCCCGGGAAAACTATCTTTGAGCATAATTTTTTACTGATGAAATTCGGAGTAGTTGTTTTCCCTGGCTCTAATTGCGACAGGGATATGTATAATGCACTGGTTCATGATCTTAAGCAGGAATGTGTTATGTTATGGCACAAAGATGATGACCTTTCGCAGTTTTCAACCGATGATTGCATAGTTCTTCCCGGCGGATTTTCTTATGGCGATTATTTAAGAACAGGCGCTATTGCACGCTTCAGTCCAATTATGCAAAGCATCATAAGTTTTGCTGCTAAAGGAGGAAAGGTTCTGGGTATTTGTAACGGATTCCAGATTTTGTGCGAATCTCGTTTGCTGCCGGGCGCTTTGCTCAGGAATAATAACCAACAGTACATTTGCAAAAACTTATATATTAAGGATAATGAAGGCGAGATATTCAAAATTCCAATTGCGCATGGAGAGGGCCGGTATTATGCAAATGAAGCAACAATGGATGAACTTGAAATGAACGGGCAGGTATTGTTTCGCTATTGCGATGAAAATGGAAATATTGTTGCTGAAGCGAATCCAAATGGTTCTTTGAGAAACATTGCCGGCATATGCAATAAAGAAGGAAATGTAATTGGTATGATGCCTCACCCGGAAAGAGCCTGTTCCACCGCTTTAGGAAATACTGATGGGAGGAAAATTTTTAATAAGCTGTTTTCCAGCATCTTAGAGCCCTCTGGGATTTAACATCTTGAAAAAGATATAAGTTGGAAATTTGTAACTCATTACCATGAAAAAACTATTTATACTATTTATTGCAGCTATAGCTTTTACCGGGATTTCGGCTCAAAACCTGAATCCTGTAAGCTGGAGTTTTTCAAGTAAAAAAATCAATGATAAAGAATACGAGATCCATCTAACGGCTACCATGCCTAATGGCTGGCATGTGTATTCCCAAAACCAGCCGAAAGACGCAATTGCCATTCCCACCAGCTTTAATTTTAATAAAAACCCCCTGGTTAGTCTCGAAGGAAAAGTAAAGGAAGTGGGCAAACTTGAAAAGTTCAACGATCCTCAACTCGATGTAACTGCCTATCAATACAGTAACAAAGTTGTTTTTGTTCAAAAAATAAAACTGAAAGGAAAGGTAAAGACAAAAGTTACAGGTAAACTGGAATTCCAGGCCTGTACCGATGAAAAATGCCTTCCTCCTAAATCAGTGGATTTTTCTATAACACTTAGCTAGGATTTAAACGGGTTATAAAGCCCGTTTTATTTTAATACCGGATGATGAAGCAATTTATTACTGGCCTCCTTGGATTAATTTTTTTATTTTCTTCTGATAACATACATGCCCAGGATACTACACCTTATTCGTGGGAAATCACAAGTAAGAAGATTGGTGAAAAGCAATTCGAGATCATCTTCAGCACCCGCGGAAACAACAACTGGCAGCTTTATGCTCCCAACCAGTTGCTTGCCGAAATTCCAACCACAGAAATCCGGTTTGCAGATTCGTCAATTATCGTAAATAATTTCTTCAGGGATTCGGGGAAAGTTTCCAGTGAGCAAAGTCCCATTTTTGATGTACCCGTAAAATTTTATTCTTCTCCCGCTATTTTTAAAACATATATTACCATTAATGGTAAAGTTCCTGCAAAGCTCCGTGGTGAGTTTTTGTACACCTACGGTAATTCCGAAGAGTTTTATCCTTCTACCAGTCTCGATTTTTCTGTACAGCTCGAGGGTGGCGAATCAACTGAATTTGCAATTATTCGCCCCGGACTTAATGTCAAAAATCCGGTAAATAATTGTGGCGATGATGATACAGCCGATAAAAGTTTATTCACCATTTTTCTTTTAGGTTTTTTAGGAGGACTGATAGCATTGATCACGCCCTGTGTTTTTCCATTAATACCTCTTACGGTTTCTTTCTTCACCAAGAAATCGGGTACCAGGAAGCGCGGAGTAAGAAATGCACTTTTATATGGGCTGAGTATTTTTCTTATTTATGCTCTGTTGAGTGCTCCCTTTCATCTTTTGGATTCCATAAATCCGGAAGTATTGAATAATATTTCAACCAATGTATGGCTCAACCTTGCCTTCTTTGTTGTTTTCATATTCTTTGCACTGTCTTTCTTTGGAGTTTTTGAGCTGGGACTTCCTTCAGGCCTTGCCAGTAAAATTGATTCCAAATCCGGGTTGGGCGATTTCTATGGAATATTTTTTATGGCATTAACGCTGGCCATTGTTTCATTTTCGTGTACCGGACCTATTCTTGGATCCTTACTTGCAGGTGTGCTTACCAGCGATAACGGGGCAATGCAGCTTACCTGGGGAATGTCGGGTTTTGGCTTAGGGCTTGCGCTTCCATTTGCCTTGTTTGCCCTGTTTCCACAATGGCTGCAGTCTTTACCAAAATCCGGGGGCTGGCTTACCACTGTAAAAATCGTCCTTGGTTTTCTTGAACTGGCGCTTGCTGTAAAATTTCTTTCCAATGCCGACCTGGTAAAGCAGTGGCATTTGTTGCCCAGGGAAGTTTTTATGGGTATCTGGGTATTGATAGGGTCAGGCATTGTTCTTTACCTAACGGGTATTATTAGGTTTGGCGGACCTAAACCAAAATTCACCGGCGTCCGGATATTTGCCATTGTGTTTTTTGCCTTGTGCACTTTATACCTGGTTCCGGGAGTTACCAATACTAAATATGCCCGCCTTACGCTTATTAGCGGCTTCCCGCCACCATTATGTTATAGTATTTACGATCATCCTGTTAATTGCGATTCGGGCGTACACCCTATTGAAAACGATTATGAAGCCGCTCTGGCACTGGCAAAGGCGGAGAATAAACCTGTTTTAATTGACTTCACCGGCTGGGCCTGTGTAAATTGCCGCAGGATGGAAGAAAATGTGTGGGTAGATGAGGAAGTGAAAAACCTGATGAAAAATAAGTTTATCGTGGTTTCTCTTTATGTTGATGAAAGAAAGCAACTTCCGGCCTCGGAGCAGTTTGAATATAATAGTCCAACAACAGGAAAAAAATCAATCGTTACAGTGGGCGATAAATGGGCAACCTTCCAGGCGGAGAACTTTTTTGCAGTAGCACAACCCCAATATGCCATCATAACGCCCGATGAAAAAGCACTTACAAAAACCAAGGGATATACTTCCGAAGCCGCGGAATTCCGCGACTGGCTGAACTGCGGACTGGAAGCATGGAATAAATACAATATGCCTAAATAAAAAAGCCATCCGTTAAGAATGGCTTTTCATCTCATTATTAAATCAATTAATATTCGTCTTCGTTAAACATGAAGTCGTCCTGTGAAGGATAGTCGGGCCAGATGTCCTCAATGCTTTCATAAACTTCACCTTCGTCCTCAAGTTCCTGCAGGTTTTCAATAACCTCGATAGGGGCACCGGAGCGAATGGAATAGTCAATCAACTCATCTTTTGTTGCAGGCCATGGCGCTTCTTCCAGGTAGGATGCTAA
>JAEZCV010000226.1 GCA_023429985.1 Bacteroidota bacterium
CTGTATCCCTACCACAAACCCTACCCATTTAACAAGGCCTTACACTAACCCAATATTAATCCTCGCACTAAACAACTTAAAGCCTAAACAACTAAACATTTCCTAAACCTTCTCTACCTCCGCCTTCTCAGCCACCAGTTCTGCCAGCCATAAAAACTCCTTAACAAAAAGATCTATATTCTTTTGAAAGGAAGTATCTGTTAACAGGGCATGCGCATCAAATTTCTTATCTACCTGCGGTGTAACCAGCATGTAAGGCGATGGAATACCAAACAGTGCCATTATAAATTGCTGCAATTGCATGGCAGCTCTTATGCCACCCAATGCCCCCGGTGATGCAGTAACTATTCCAAATGCTTTATGATGCTGTTTCGGAAAATGATCAAAAAGATTTTGCATGGCAGGGGAGTAGCTTCCATTATATTCGGGCGTTACAATAATAAAAGCATTGGCGGCAAACATGCGTTCTGCAAGAGGCTTAAGCGCTTCAGGTGCTTCCGCAGCCGAAGTGATTACTTTCTGGATCATTCCCAGCTTATGTTCACGCATATCCACCAGGCCTGCATCTATTCCCAGTTCCTGCAAATGCTTCAGCATGAACTTCGCAACCCTTACTGTAACACTATTTTGTCTGGGACTTCCTGAAATTATTTCTATTCTCATCTGATGTTTAATGTTGAAACATCAAATAAGGTGCCATTGACACAATGGCACTATAATTCAGGGTCTTTATTCAGCTGTATCTGGGCATGCTTTTTACGCATTCTCATATTCACCAGTTCAACCAGTAAACTAAAGGCAATGGCCGTATAGATATAGGCCTTGTTGATCTCTTCATGAAAACCTTCTGCCACCAGCATCACCCCGATCATGATAAGGAAGGCAAGCGCTAATATCTGGAGCGATGGATTGCGGTTGATAAAGCTGCTGATCTTACCCGCAAACAGCATCATGATGATCATGGAGATCACCACCGCCGTGATCATGATAATTACATTTTCTGCAAGTCCGATGGCAGTAAGTATAGAATCGAAAGAAAACACGGCATCTACCAGTACGATCTGCAGTATTACCGAACTGAATGCATTGGGCGAAGCCTTGGTTTTTACTTTATGTTCCACTTCCAGCTTATGATGTATTTCCAGCGTACTTTTAAATATAAGGAAAACACCTCCCAGTATAAGAATGATATCCTTCCAGCTAATGCCAAGCGGACTACCATCATCTTCCGACATAAAACCTATTTCAAATACGGGTTCTGTTAATTGTATGATCCAGGTAATGGTTAATAACAAAATGATACGGAAGATCATGGCCAGCATCAACCCAATAGTTCTTGCCTTGGGCTGCTGAGCGGCCGGAAGCTTATTGGAAACTATGGAAATGAAAATGATATTATCTACTCCTAAAATGATCTCTAGTACTGTAAGGGTAAGTAAAGCTGTAAGAACCCCAGGGTCGCCAAGGTTTGGCATTTCCGCTAATAAAAACATTTGGTTTGTTTAGTTTAATTTATTCAATAGTTTCATGGCCGCTCACCATCATCAATCAATAATGAAAATGTTCAACAGGCGAAAGTTTTTGCAATTTACATCCCTTAGTTCATTATCATTATTATTTAAATATACTCCTGCACAACCACCGCGCAAAAATAATTCAATCGTGATCTCAACATGGGCACCCAATGTTGCTGCCAACGCTGTTGCATGGAAAATTCTTGCCAGCAACGGCAGGGCTCTCGATGCGGTGGAAGCAGGTGTGATGGTGGCCGAAGCCGATCCTGCTGATATGAGCGTTGGCTATGGTGGATTGCCCGACCGCGACGGCAAAGTAACCCTGGACGCCTGCATCATGGATGAAAATGCCAACTGCGGTGCTGTAATGTGCCTCGAAGGAATTAAACATGCTATTAAAGTTGCCCGCCTGGTTATGGAAAAAACACCCCATGTGCAATTGTCAGGTGAAGGTGCCAAACGGTTCGCATTGAAACAGGGCTTTGTCCACGAAAACCTGCTAACAGAACCAGCTAAAAAAGCCTGGGAACAATGGCTGCAACAATCTAAATACGATCCCATGCTTACGCCCGATCTGCTGAAACAAAAAGGACAGATCAATAATCACGATACCATTGGCATGCTCGCGCTCGATAATCAAGGCAACCTGAGTGGCGCCTGCAGCACCAGTGGAATGGCTTTTAAAATGCCTGGCAGAATTGGCGATTCGCCCATTATTGGTTCCGGGCTTTATGTTGATAATGAAGTGGGCGCGGCTACAGCCACCGGGGTGGGAGAAGAAGTGGTTAGAATTTGCGGATCGCATACGGTAGTTGAAATGATGCGCCAGGGTTATGCACCCGAAGCTGCCTGTAAAAAAGCTATTGAACGTATAATAAAGATCAAAGGTGATGCTGCCAGGCAATTGCAGGTGGGTTTTATTGCGCTCGACAACGCCGGAACTTTTGGTGCCTATGCCATTCAAAAAGGTTTTACCTATGCAGTGCATTCAAAAAACAGAATTGAAGTGTTTGATGCCCCCGTTTATTATTTTTAAATAATTATTGTTTGAACTATACCATTGAAATAGCAACCACCGATTTTATTTCCACCAAAAATGCAGTGGAAGGTGGTGCCGACAGAATTGAACTTTGTGCTGCATTAAGCGATGGTGGTACAACACCTTCAGCAGGCACGATTAAATTATGCAGGGAAAGATTTGATACGGAGCTCTTTCCCATCATTCGTCCCCGCAGTGGCGATTTTTTATACACCGATGATGAGTTCCTCATCATGATGCATGATGTTTTACTATCCAAACAACTGGGTTGCGATGGAATTGTAACCGGTTTATTAAAAACCAATGGAAGCATTGATAAAAAAAGAACCTCCATTCTTATTGAATTGGCTTATCCAATGGAAGTTACTTTTCACCGTGCGTTTGACAGGGCAAAGGATCCTTTTCTTGCATTGGAAGAACTTATTGAAATTGGATGCACGCGTATACTTACTTCAGGTCAGCAGGTGAACGCTGAAGATGGCATTAACCTGATAAGACAACTGGTGGAACTGGCCGGCGAAAGAATATCAATTATGCCTGGCAGCGGTGTAAGAAAGGAAAATATTAGATCTCTTGCAGAGCGAACGGGAGCCAGGGAATTTCATTCCTCCCTGCGTGCATCAAATGCCTCGGAAATGAAGTTCATGCATCCCTCGTTTGAAAACCAGGCAGGAAATTATAATAACCCCGGCATCGTTCCCGGGGAAGTGCTTGCGTTGAGGAAAGAACTGGAAAACACCTGACATCATTAGCCGATTTGAATTGCATCCGTCTTTATTTGTTAAAAGACCTGTTTTTTTGTAGAATTCTAACAGTATTCTTCAAAAAACCTTCGTAATATTACAAATACCCGGTAGCGGGATCTCAATTCGAATTAAATCATTAACTATAAAATTCTTCAGATGCTAAAAAAGCTTTTATCCTTATTACTGGGAACCACTAATAAACCTAAGCCGGCTTATGCCTATGTTCCCAAACAACAGCCTAAAAGAATGCCACAGAAAAGATCTAATTAATTTTAAAATCTTATATAAAAAAATAGCCCCGCAACTGCGGGGTTATTTTTTTATACTATGTACTCCGGTTTATGCTATGTTGATGGATTCATCAAGATAAACATCCTGTATGGCGTTCAGCATTTTAATACCATCGGCAAAGGGGCGCTGGAAAGCTTTTCTTCCCAGTATCAGGCCCATTCCACCGGCCCGTTTATTCACAACGGCCGTGGTCAACGCTTCTACAAGATCGCTTTCTCCCTTGCTTTCTCCGCCACTGTTGATCAAACCTACACGACCATTATAGCAATTCAATACCTGGTAGCGTGTAAGGTCAATGGGGTGATCGGTAGTTAGTTTATCATACACCAGCTTATGCGTTTTACCATGTTTGGTTGCATTGTAGCCGCCGTTATTGGTAGGTAATTTTTGTTTGATGATATCTGCCTGCAGGGTTACGCCCAAATGATTGGCCTGTCCGGTAAGATCGGCTGCGGTATGGTAATCCACACCATCAATTTTAAATGAATTATTTCTCAGGTAACACCATAAAATGGTGGTCATGCCCAGTTGGTGTGCATATTCAAAAGCTTCGGCAATTTCTTTCAGTTGCCTGGTGCTTTCGGCACTGCCCCAGTAAATGGTAGCGCCCACGGCAACGGCACCCATGTCCCATGCATTTTTTATGGTACCAAATAATGTCTGGTCGAATTTATTAGGCATGCTGATAAATTCATTGTGATTGATCTTTACAATGAAAGGAATTTTATGGGCGTACTTACGACTCATGATTCCCAGCACACCATAAGTGGAGGCCACACCATTACAACCGCCTTCAATGGCCAACTTAATGATGTTTTCCGGATCGAAATAAATGGGGTTGGGAGCAAAGGAAGCGCCGGCACTGTGCTCAATACCCTGGGCAACCGGGAAGATGCTGCAATAGCCCGTACCGGCCAGTCGGCCTGAGTTTAAAAGTGTATGTAAGCTGCGCAATACCTGGTTGCTGCGGTTGCTGTTCACCCAGATATCATCCACATGATTGGGGGAAGGCAGGTGTAAACTCGATTTTTCGATTGTTTTACAGGTATGGTTTAAAAGGTATTCGGCCTTATCGCCCAATAATTCTGCAATTTTATTAGCCATATTCTTGGTTTTGAAGTGGGGCAAAGATAATGGCATAAGGGAATTAGACAACCCTAATCTAAAGTTGAGGGGTTCAGGCCAACTGTTATACAATAATGAAAATGGTAAACCGGGCAGATACTTGAGCAGATAACTTCTGAGACGCATCTGCCTGGAATAGCTGCGCCCAGGTTGCAGAAACCTTTATTGCAAAAGTTCATTTCTCGGAACGTAGCTATATCCTCATCATTTGTTGGAGTTCTTAATCGTTGATTTGCCTGAATTTATTGCCGGGGAAATTAAATTGCCATTATCTTGGGTTAATGGGAAAGCAATTCAATTCATATTTTAAAATAAAGCTAGCTAATGTTTGGAAGACGGCCTTGTTGGCGGCAACCATATCTTTTTTTGCTGTGTTACTGCCTACAAAAGAAACTAAGTCCGTTATCTATTGGGTTCTTATTTTTTTGGTTTCTTTCATTGTAGCATACCTGGTATTGCTCATTATTGAGATTATTCTCTATTTTTTCCTTCCATCACGCAGAAGACTTTGAGTATATATTGTTCTTCCCTAAATAAGTTTTACAAGAACCTGCCTGATTCTTGCCGCATAGGTAGTTTAATCCCGAAGGGATTGCTGTTATAGAAAATTATTGAGATGGCAGGAGATGCGACCTAGATGGGGTCGAATGAAACCAATAAATTTTGTAGCTAAAAACATTTGAACCCTTCGGGTGTTAAAATCTTTATTAAAATGTATTTTGTTATGGAAATGATTTCAGCATCAACCTCATTTTAATAATAGATGAAATATTTTCTGTCAGCTATATTAGTTTTCAGCATTGCTCAATGCGGAACATTAAGGGAATTAGAAAATTTAGGAGGTGTATATTCTAAATCGGGAAAAGATTATAATTATACTTTGAAATTGAATAAAGACAGTTCCTTTTACTTTAGTCAAAAATATTACGAAGTTAATACGGTATGCCACGGTATATGGCAGCTATCTGCAGACACAATCTTATTGCAATGTGCAGAAGAGGATTTAGCGGCTAAACTTCAACGTGGGTATATGGGTAAGCGAAATTTGAAAGCAATTGTTTTGAGTAAAAATAAGTTGAAACTTGGTGAAGTGTTATTGCGAAAACAATAACATAAAATCTCTTTTCAGCGCAGCTATATGTCGTAATTATTCAATGCCTCATTAGAAAGAAATTGCGAATAACTATAGAAACATTTATTGCTTTTAGTTTTTCAATTCAATCCCGAAGGGATTGCATGTTTATAGCTAATCATTGGTGAGTAGAGCATACGACCCCGAAGGGGTCGAACAAAATCTCTATCCGTTGTTGCTATAAATATTTGAATCCTTCAGGCTCTTTTTTTTCCTGTAATGATTTATTTTTATGGAAGATAATTTAATAAAATCAAAAACTGATTCAGATACATGATATATAAGTTTATATATTGCTTAAACTTATTAGTTATGATGGGATCGTGCAGCGTTAAACAAAAAAATGCATGATGACAGGTCTCAAAGGTTGTTTAATGATTTATTTGAATTAAACGGCAATGCTTTTTTAACTACTTCTAATAATTTAAAGGCAAGTTTCGTATGGTCGTATTCTGCTAATGGACTTACAGTGTACGAAGTATTTAATAGTAAGGTAGTTAAAAAAAGCGCCTATTCAAGGACCAATGATTTGGATTGGATGCGAAATTTTGATCCCAAGAATAATATTGAGATTAGTTCGTGCTTTCACCTTGATGGTGATCTTCTTTATGTGAAAATTTTAATGGACGGTAAAATTGAACTGGAATATTTTCCAATTGATATAAGTTGTATGGTTTTGCAAAAATATAAATCTATCTTCTGGAAAAGATTGGCATCTGATATAAAAATTTATAATCTAAAATGTGTATGGGAAAAATGGGAAGGGGAAATAGGTCTCCTTCAATAAGTTTCGGCTAATAGATACGCCAAACCATTGCACCAAAGCAAATCTTTTATATCCTTTAAGGTTGCTTTTGGTG
>JAEZCV010000040.1 GCA_023429985.1 Bacteroidota bacterium
GAGAAAAAAGTACTTTTGTTCATGTCTTATTTTTTAGCTTGGTAACTTTAAAATAGACAAAAAAAGAGGCCCTGAAAAGCCTCTTTTTTCTTTAACCTATATTTTTCCCCGGACAACACTAATTATCTAATTTCCCAACCTGCCTTCTGGCAGGCAGGTTTACTTCACTTCCTCAAACTCTGCATCCTGCACATTCTCACCTGAATTTCCGGAAGCCTGCGGACCCGTGCCCTCACCTGCATTACCTTCGGCAGCAGCGCCCTGGGTAGCTTTGTACATTTCTTCACTGGCGGCTGTCCATGCATTGTTCAATTCCGCAACGGCAGGATCAATCTGGGCAACGTCACCTGTTTTATGTGCTTCTTTCAATTTAGCAAGTGCGGTTTCTATCGGTGCCTTTTTATCGGCAGGGATCTTATCGCCAAATTCCTTCAATTGTTTTTCGCTCTGGAAGATCAGGCTGTCGGCCTGGTTCATCTTTTCTACCTTTTCTCTTTCCAGTTTATCCGAAGCTTCGTTCGCCTTGGCTTCAGCCTTCATTTTTTCAACCTCTTCCTTACTTAATCCACTACCTGCTTCAATACGGATCTTTTGTTCCTTGTTGGTTCCTTTATCCTTTGCTGTTACGTGTAAAATTCCGTTGGCGTCAATATCGAAGATCACTTCAATTTGCGGAACACCACGCGGTGCAGGCGGAATTCCATCAAGGTTAAAAATACCTAAGCTTTTGTTCTGATTGGCCATGGGACGTTCGCCCTGTAAAACATGTATCTGCACACCCGGCTGGTTATCAGAAGCGGTTGAAAACGTTTCTGATTTTTTAGTGGGAATGGTAGTATTAGAAGGGATCATAGCGGTCATAACACCACCATAAGTTTCAATTCCTAAAGTTAGCGGGGTAACATCAAGCAGTAAAACATCTTTTACTTCACCTGTAAGTACGGCACCCTGGATGGCGGCACCTACTGCCACAACTTCATCGGGGTTTACACCACGGTTAGGTTTTTTACCAAAGAAACGCTCAACAATTTCCTGCACTTTTGGAATCCTGGTTGATCCTCCCACCAAAATCACTTCATCAATCTGACCTGCACTTAAACCGGCATCTTTTAATGCCTGCTCGCAGGGTTTCAAACAACGCTCGAATAAAGAATCTGCCAGTTGCTCGAATTTTGCACGTGTAAGTTTTTTCACCAGGTGTTTGGGAACACCATCAATAGCTGTTATATAAGGAAGGTTGATCTCTGTTTCGGAAGATGAAGAAAGTTCGATCTTGGCCTTTTCAGCAGCTTCTTTCAGGCGCTGTAATGCCATAGGATCTTTTCTGAGGTCAACATTTTCTTCGTTTTTGAATTCTTCTGCCAGCCAGTCCATCACTACTTTGTCAAAGTCGTCGCCTCCAAGGTGCGTATCACCATTGGTGCTTTTTACTTCAAACACACCATCACCCAACTCCAGAACGGAGATATCGAAGGTACCACCACCGAGGTCAAATACAGCAATATGATGATCTTTTCCTCCTTTGTCAAGTCCGTAGGCAAGTGCAGCGGCTGTAGGTTCGTTAACGATCCTGCGCACATTCAAACCCGCAATTTCACCGGCTTCTTTGGTAGCCTGGCGCTGTGCATCGTTGAAGTAGGCCGGAACTGTAATTACCGCATCCGTTACTTCCTGACCCAGGTAATCTTCAGCAGTTTTCTTCATCTTCTGAAGAATCATGGCCGAAATTTCCTGAGGGGTATATAGTCTTCCGTCAATATCAATACGCACGGTATTATTGTCACCTTTGGCAACTTTATAACTCCAGTGGCTGATTTCTTCTGTCACTTCATCATGCCTGCGGCCCATGAAGCGCTTCACACTGGTAATAGTATTTTGAGGATTGGTGATTGCCTGGCGTTTTGCCGGATCTCCAATCTTACGTTCACCGTTTTTTAAAAAAGCCACAATTGACGGGGTGGTACGGCGACCCTCATCATTGGCGATCACTACAGGCTCATTACCTTCCATAACCGCCACGCAGCTATTAGTAGTACCCAGGTCAATCCCAATTATTTTTCCCATTGATTAAGAATTTAATAGTTCCCTTTGGGTTAACAATGATTATGCCGCGAGGGAATATGTGCAATTTTGACAGTTGACCTTACTTTTCACTGCGAAGCCGTTTTATCGGCTAATTTTACAAATACCAATCTCAGGCATTTTACGTTATACAAAAAACCTATTGATTCATGCGGCTTTTACTGCTCCTGCTCTTTCCTTTTTCATTACAGGCCCAGGGTTCTTATGACAGTCTGCCGGAATCGCAGATCGACATACCCATCCAGATCAGCCTCCGGCCGGTATTTGCAATGGCAGAAAATAATGTTGAAAAGGTTTTTACTTCACCCAATTATCCGAAGGACTGGGTGCAAACAGATTGCGCCACCCGCTATAAATATCATTTCCGCAGGTCTCCGCTTAACATGAAAATGCAGGGAACCACACTTGATCTTTCATTTACCGGGTATTACCAGATTATTGGTGCTACGCGTGCCTGTTTAAATGGAGTTGTGCTTTCGCCCTGGTCGCCCTCCTGCCGATGCGGTTTTGAAGAACCTGAAAGAAAAGTGCAGGTTGGTTTTACCAGCCAGTTTCGCCTGGCAACTAATTATTTTCTGCAAACCAGGGTTACCCGTCACGAACCGAAACCACTTGATAAATGCGAGGTTTGCTTTTGGGGCCAGGATGCTACCAAAGCCGTTATTGATGGTTTGAAAGCAGAACTCGACCTCTCCAAAAAAGCTATAGAAGATTCGTTTGGAAATTATAACCTCAGGCCCTACCTGCAAAGGGCCTGGAATATGCTAAGCGATGTTTATTACCTTCCCGGCGTTGGCTATTTCAGCCTTCATCCAAAAAGATTACGTATGAACCAGTTCCATGCGCAAAACGACCTGCTCCATATTAATATCGGTTTATCGGCTACCCCGCAGGTAAGTTTTGCACGCCCGGAAAATATTTCAACACCCCTGCCCGACCTGGGTACAGTGGCAAATCCCGGGGGATTTAATGTTTACCTGGAAGCCGCCCTTCAATACGATTCTCTTAGCAATATCATGAATGGATACCTGGTAGGAAAAAGATTCGACCTTACAGAAGGATTGTTTAAAAAACACATCATTGTAAATAAAACGGAAGTCTCAGCAAATGAGGATGGTGATTTGAAAATCATGATTGATTTTTCAGGATCTTTTAATGGCAGCATATTTTTCACGGGAAAACCGGTATATAACAGCGATAACAAAACCATCGAGGTCAGGGATCTTGACTATGACCTTAAAACAAAGAACCTGTTTCTTAAAACAGCAAAATGGCTTTTCAATGGAAAGATTGTAAATGAATTGAAGAAATATACCTCATTCGAACTTTCCTCCTATTACGATACCGCAGCCCTTTCTTTGAACGACTGGCTAAACCGTGAATGGACGCCTGGAATAAAAGGCACAGGAGAAGTGGAAGAATTAAAGCTCACAGAACTTTATGCCCTGCCCGAGCACCTTCTTATCAGAAGTAACTGCAGGGGAAAAATGAGTGTTTTGGTTTCGGAAATCAAATTATGATCAGGCACCGATACCCTGCTGAACCGAGGCTTTTTTATCGGAACGAAAAGAAAAATAACGCTGGGCAAAATAATTAAACAGGATCACAAAACCTGTAGTGATCATTTGCGAAGGCGTAGGATATAAATGAAGCACTTCCACAAAGAATTTAAGGAACACATAGTTCACTATCATACAACCCAGAATTACCAGCATATACCGGAAAAGCTGCACTTTTCTTTTCAGGTAAGAACCCTTGAATATTACAAACATGCTCAGGTAAAATCCTGCCGGGAGTGTAAATGCAAAAGAAAGAAACAGAGCCGCAATATGCGGTTCAAAGGCCAGGCTTCCCAGGTAAACGATCTCCCTGTTGAACAAATAATTATAGGAAAGAAAGTAGATCAGCAGGTTCATGGCTGTATTAAAACCACCACAGGCTGCATAATGATAGGTTTGCAGGGGTAAGAACCTCCTGAAAACAGGATAAAAAAAATCCAGTACGGAAAAAACGGTTGACCTTACTTTATAATGAATATGCCGCATGAGATGCACGAAAATAATGGCTATTTGCAGAGTTTTCGTGTAGATTTCGTTAAGTCTGCCTAATACGCGCCTCTTCCTTTCTTCCGAATGATTAAATTGCGGCGCAAACATCAGGAAATGAGCTTAACCAGGCAGATAAAGGAAATAACAGCAAAGGCGATAGGGGAAGTATTTGGCGTGAATATTCCGGCAGATGAAATTACGGTGAACCAAACCAAACCCGAATTCAGTGGCGATTATACCATTGTACTGTTTTCCATGGTGAAGCAATTAAAAACTGCGCCGGAAGCGGCTGGTGAAAAGCTGGGCGCCCAGCTTGTTGAAAATAGTTCAGCGCTTTTTAAAAGCTTCAACGTGATCAAGGGATTTTTAAATCTTGAAGTTGCTGATGATTTTTTTAAAGACTACCTCTCCAAAGTTTATAATGACCAGAAGTTCTTTCAGCCTGTTTCTTCCGGAAGGAGGATCATGGTTGAATATTCTTCACCTAACACCAATAAGCCTCTGCATCTTGGACATTTAAGAAATAATTTTCTTGGATGGAGCATGGCAGCCATACTGGAAGCAACCGGTGGTGAAGTAATGAAATCATGTATTGTAAATGATCGCGGCATTCATATCTGTAAAAGCATGATCGCATGGAAATTATTTGGGAATGGTGCTACACCCCAAACTACCGGAATAAAAGGCGATCATTTTGTAGGTGAATATTATGTGCGTTGCGAAAACCAGATCAAGGAAGAAGCAGCCAACATACTGGTACAGGTGCAGGAAAAGAATTTTGAAAACATAAATGAAAGAGATCAGCAAAAACTCACCGAACTCCTTGAACTGAGGGGAGCCATTGTGGGTGATTCGGATAAGGACAAAGAAAAAAGAAAAAAGATTGAAGCTGATATAAAAGAACTGGTAAGAGCAAATACGCCTATAATGAAACAGGCGCAGGAAATGCTGCTCGCCTGGGAGAAAGGCGATCCGGAAGTAATGGAATTATGGCGTATGATGAATGGATGGGTATATGAAGGTTTTGATGTTACCTATAAAACCATAGGCAGCGATTTTGACAAAACCTATTATGAAAGTGATACTTATTTATTGGGCAGAAAATATGTTGATGAAGGTCTTGAAAAAGGAATTTTTTATAAAAAGGAAGATGGAAGCGTTTGGATAGATCTGTCAGAAGATGGTCTGGATGAAAAACTGGTGCTGCGAAAAGATGGCACTTCGGTTTATATAACACAGGATATAGGACTTGCCCAGCAAAAACATGAGGAGTTCAATTATGATCAGAGCATTTATGTGATTGCCGATGAACAGAACTATCACATGAAGGTGTTGCAGCTGATTCTTAAAAAACTTGGATTCCCTTATGCGGATGGCGTTTTTCATTTGAGTTATGGTATGGTAGAATTGCCCAGCGGAAGAATGAAAAGCCGTGAAGGAACTGTTGTTGATGCCGATGATATTGTTGATGAAATGAATGCCATTGCAGCAAAACACACCAGCGAATCGGGCAAGGTGAAAGATTTTGAAGAATCGGAATTAAAAGAACTTTATAACACTATTGGACTGGGTGCTTTAAAATTCTTTTTATTAAGAGTTGATCCGAAGAAGAAAATGATCTTTAATCCTGAAGAATCAATCGACTTCCATGGATTTACTGGTCCATTTATTCAATACACACATGCCAGGATCAAATCAATTTTAAGGAAAGAACAGCCTAAAGAAAATATTCCCATAAATGAAGACCTGTTAAAAACAGAAAAAGAACTGGTAGTTCAACTGGAGCAATATCCCGAAGTTTTAAATCAGGCAGCTGAAGAATACAACCCATCTTTAATTGCTATTTATGCTTTCAACATTGCCAAATCATACAATAGTTTTTATTCCGAACTGTCGGTTTTAAATGCAGAAAGCGAAGAAAAAAAGCAACTGCGTTTGATGATTTGTAAACATACTGCGCAGGTTATTAAACATGCAATGCGTTTGCTGGGAATAAAGGTTCCGGAAAAGATGTAGCGGAGGAAAGTTCAGGGCCTGCGTGCCGGCAGGCGTATAGAAGGTTTAGGGGTTGAGAAGGTTTAGGTGTTTAGAAAGTTTAGGTGTTTAGAAAGTTTAGGTGTTTAGATGGTTTAGATGGTTTAGGCGTTTAGAATTTATTTCAACACAATAGCGGCAAGTGGAGGCAGGTTTATGGTGATTTCATAAATTTTTTCCTTTTTATTTACCAGTGTAGTTTTTATTTCCGGATTATAAACATCGCCGGTACCACCGAATTTTTCTGCATCTGAATTAAAAATTTCTGCAGTGTATTTTTTTCCTTTAACCAGGATAGTCCAGTTATCACGTACTACCGGTGTCATATTAAGTATCACCAGTAAATCATTTGCCGGTTTAATTCCGCACCTTTTAAAACATATCACCGACTCATCCCGGTGATCAAGATCAACCCATTCAAATCCCTCAGTTTTAAATTGCAGTTCGTACAAGGCAGGTTCTTCTTTTAAAATTGAATTCAGTTCTTTAACACAATCCTGCAATTTTTTATGTAGATCAAATTGAAGTAATGCCCAGCTGAGTTCTGTTTTATAATTCCATTCTGTGGTTTGTCCAAATTCATTACCCATAAATAACAACCTTGCTCCGGGATGCATCCACATATAACTATACATCAAACGAAGGTTGGCAAATTTCTGCCATTCGTCGCCCGGCATTTTGTAGATCATGGGTGATTTTCCATGAACCACTTCATCGTGGCTCAACGGAAGCATGAAGTTTTCATCGAAGAAATACATCATGCTGAAAGTAAATTTATCCTGTTGGTCTTTGCGGTACAGGGGATCTATTTTAAAATAATCCAGGGTATCGTGCATCCATCCCATCATCCATTTCATTCCAAACCCAAGTCCGCCTTCAAATGTTGGTTTGGAAATTCCCGGCCAGTCGGTAGCTTCTTCTGCAATGGTTTGCACATCCGGAAAATCGCGGTAAATGGTTTCATTCAGATCGCGAATGAAAGCAATGGCTTCGAGGTTGCCGTTACCTCCCAATTCATTGGGTTCCCATTCGCCTTCATCTCTTGAATAGTCAAGTTTCAACATAGAAGAAACGGCGTCAACTCTTATCCCATCTATATGAAAAATATCGAACCAGAACCTGGCGCTGCTGATGAGAAAGGACTTTACTTCTCCCCTTTTATAATTAAAAATATAACTGTTCCAGTCGGGATGAAATCCTTTGCGCATATCGGCATATTCATAGGTATGCGTTCCATCGAACATGAAGAGTCCATGGGAATCGTATGGAAAATGCGAAGGAACCCAGTCGAGTATCACCCCAATGCCGGCCTGGTGAAACTGGTCAACCAGAAACATAAAATCTTCGGGTGTGCCAAAGCGTGAGGTTGGAGCAAAAAAACCGGTACATTGGTAACCCCAGCTTCCATCGAAAGGATGTTCCATTACTGGCATGATCTCTACATGCGTAAAGCCCATGTTCTTTACATAAGGCACCAGCAATCCGGCTATCTGCTTATAGCTGTTATAAGATTCTTCATTGGGCTCGGGACGCATCCAGCTGGCAAGGTGAACTTCATAAACACTCCATGGTGCATCAAGGGCATTGTGTTTTTTTCTTTTCTTCATCCATGCTTCATCCTTCCATTTATAATCGAATTCCCATGTTATGGTTGAAGTGGCAGGGCGCTTTTCCCAGAAGTTTGCATAAGGATCTCCTTTTTCCGTAACCAGACCTTTGTAACCGGTGATATGATATTTATACATTTCACCTTTTAAAATGCCTGGAATAAATCCTTCCCAAATTCCGCTTTTATCCCATCGGGGTTGCAAAGGGTGCGATTCGGGATCCCATTCGTTGAAACCTCCAATAACAGAAACTTTTGTTGCATTAGGTGCCCAAACAGCAAAATAATAACCTTCCCGGTCATGAACTTTTATTCTCTTCGATCCAAGTTTATTATAGAGGTTATAATGGGTACCGTTTCGAAATGTGGTTATGTCATCATCATAAAGAATGGAGTAATTCCACACAGCAAGGCTTGTATCCACAAAATTTCTATCCTCATACTTTACTTCAGGTTCCGGTGATAATGGATGCCTGCTATCATTAAGTTCATCTTCATTTTTCTTCCTCATCATTCCCAATATTTTACCGTTTGCGTAAAGTTAACAAGTCAATTAGTTTTATGAGACTATAATTGTGTTGCCAAAATCAAGCCTGAATGAGAATAATAATAACCACGGTCTTCGTGGTGCTATTCTGCCTGAATGGGAATTCCCAGGCCCAGGCAGTAAGCGGGCAGGTACAGGATACATTTGCCAAAAAGCCCCTTATCAATGCAGTTGTTAGCCTGCTTCAAAAAGATTCAACACTTATTGGTTTTTCCCGAACAGATAAAAAGGGCAGGTTTTTAATTGAAAGTTCTAAAAACGGAAAATTCATCTTGCTGGTAACCTACCCGGGATTTGCCGATTTTGCTGAAGAGATAACCATACACCAGGAAACCAATCATAACCTGGGAAGCATCGCTATGACGCTTAAAGCAAAACTGCTTGATGCAGTGATCATACGATCGGCAGGGGCCATCAGGATCAAAGGAGATACTACGGAGTTTGTTGCTGATAGTTTTTTGGTAAGAGAAGGTGCTACAGTAGAAGAACTTTTGAAAAAACTTCCTGGCTTCCAGGTAAATAGTAAAGGTGAGATCACAGCACAGGGACAAAGAGTACAAAAAGTGCTGGTAGATGGTGAAGAGTTTTTTGGCGATGATCCAACAATGGCTACTAAAAACCTTTCGGCCCGATCTGTTGATAAAGTGCAGGTTTTCGATAATAAAACAGAGCAGCAAAATCTCACAGGCATTTCTTCCGGAACCGAAGGAAAAACGGTAAATATCAAACTAAAAGAAGATCAGAAAAAAGGCTCGTTTGGGAAAATAGAAGCAGGATCAAATTTAAATGACCTGGTAGACGCAAAAATTTTATTCAATCGATTTAAAGGCAAAAAGAAGCTATCATTTTTTGGAACGCGTACCAACACAAGTACGGGCTCACTGAACTGGGATGAAAGGAGAAAACTGGGAATTGAAAATGACATGGAATACGATGAGATTTCCGGCTTCTATTATAGTTTTGGAACCTCGGATGAATTCAGCAGCTGGAATTTCAGAGGAATTCCGGATGCCTGGTCGGCAGGCGCTTTATTTATTGATAAATGGAATGAGGATAAACATGGAATCAATGCATCCTACCGGTTTAACAGGCTTGGCACTGCAAATCTTACAGCAAGACTGATCCAAAGCCTTACACCTGAAAGATATTTTACTACCAATACCACAACAAGAACAAGCGGTATCAATCAGCAACATGCCGGTAATTTCAAATACGAATGGAAATTCGATTCCCTTAGATCTGTGAAACTCACCACTGCAGGAACTTATAAAACTACAGGCAGCAGTAATTTAATAAATGATGAAACAGAAAATCCCAGCCTGAATAAACGAACCACCAACAACAGGTTTAATAACCAGGAATCTACAAAAAAGCAACTCGACAACCAATTGCAGTACAAGCAAATGTTTAAAAAGAAGAACAGGTTATTTATGGCCACGGTGCGCCTGGGATATATTGAGGACGACCAGCAAGGTTTTGTGTATTCCAATGTAAATTATTTTACCGGAACAACTTTGGATTCAACCCAAATACAGGATCAGCAAAAAATAAATTCAGGAACATCAACAACACTTGGCACCAAGCTGACTTTTAGTGAGCCAATTGGAACAAAGTGGACAGTGATTGCAGACCTTAGTCATAACAGAAATTTTTCTTCTTCATTTAAAAACACTTTTGATACAAGCTTTTCCGGCAAATACGAAATATTAAACCCATTGTTCAGCAACAATTTTGACCTTGAAGCTTTTTCAAACAGTGGTACACTCATAGGAAGGTATCAATATAAAAAGTTCCGGTTTGCTGCAGGCTCCGGACTTTCTTCCATCAAATTGAACTTGCATAATCTCGACGATAATAAGCAAACTGTTTACAGGTTTACCAACCTTACACCACAGGCTTCTATCAATTATGCCATAAAAATGCAAACCAATCTTGGATTGAATTACAGGGGAACGAATTTACAACCATCCATAAATCAATTACAGCCATTAAGAGACAATAATGATCCACTCAATATTTATGTAGGTAATCCCGACCTGGAGGTTGGGTTTAATCATAACCTCAGTTTGTTCTTCAATAGCTATAAAATTCTCAGTGCACGCGGTATTTGGGCAAATGCAGGTGTCACCATTTCGGAAAATGCAATTACCCAGTTCAGTAATATTAATGAACAGACAGGAGCACGAACCTACCGGCCGGTGAACGTGGAAGGCGTTCATAACTGGTATATCTGGAGTGAATGGAATAAAGGACAGGGTGATAAGGTTTTCATTCATACCATAAACTTTAATGGCAATGGAGGAAGAAATATAAGTTTTGTAAACTCCGAAAGAAATGTGAACAATTACATTATGTTAGAACTGGGTTATGGTATCCGTTATGAAGCGGAAGAAAAATATAAACTCTTTCTTTCTCCCAAGTTTGGAATCAATAATTCCGAATCATCACTTTATCCAACCCAGGAAAACAAATATTATCATTACGGAGGTAATGCAGAAGTATTTGTAATGCTACCCGGTAAAATTGAATTTACCACAGATGTGGATGTAGAATTGCGCGAGCGCATTCCAGTTTTCCAGGCAAATCCGAATATAATATTATGGAATGGAATGTTGTCGAAGAGATTTTTGAAAGAGAAAAATGCAAGGGTCATGCTAATTGCTAACGATATTCTCGACCAGAACAGGGGCTTTACCAGGATTATTAACAATGATCGTTTAACAGAAGAAAACTTTCAAAGGATCGCGCGGTATTTTATGATTAAGCTTGAATGGTCATTCAATAAAATGGGAGGAAACTAATATGAAATTTTTTATTTTCACCTTTTTGCTTTGTAACGTTCTCACCAAATTGCAGGCGCAGCAATTTCATCATACTGTAAGAATAGAATTTGAAAAAACTGTTTATGTAAAACAGGTATTTAAAGACCTGGAACCCGACTGGTTTGAAAGGATAAAGGAAAGGTTACAGGAAACTTCGCTTACAAGGCACGAATTTATTGGCGACACTTCGCATTCGGTTTTCAGGCCACTGGGCGAACCTGAATATGATTCCCGTTCATTTTACAAAGGATTTGCCGATAAAAATGTGGTTTATAACAATTATAAAACAAAAAAATCTGTAGCGCAAAAACCTGTTTTTGAAGAAACCTTTTTAATTGAGGACAGCCTGTTGAATATAAAATGGAAATTAACGGCAGACACGAGGCTGATTGCAGGGTATGAATGCAGGAAAGCCATTGGTTTGATTGACGATTCCATAACTGTATTTGCATTTTACACAGATGAAATACTGGTAAGCGGCGGACCTGAAAGTATTCATGGCCTTCCGGGAATGATATTAGGATTAGGCATGCCCAGAATACATTCCACATGGTTTGCAACCCGGGTAGAAGTGAACGGGGTAAATATGACTGCGGTAAAACCAGTATCAAAAGGAAAAAAGATCAGTCGTACAGAAATGATCCAGGCCATAGAAAAAGCTTTAAAGGACTGGGGTAATTATGGAAGAAACCTGATTTGGAATTTTCTCATCTGATCATTTCAACAAGGCCAGTACCCAGATGGTTTTTCCAGGAATGATGGCATCTTCTGTAGTTGGTATAATATCATTTGTAATTATATTTTTGGCTGCACGAAAGCCATTCAACTGATCGCTGAATCGTTCAACTTCAACATGTTGATCTTTCCCGGAAGTGTTCATAACCACCATAACGGTTTCTTTATCATCATACCGGAAATAAGTGTACAAGCCATCTACAGGAACATACTGAACAAAATTTCCTGTTTTTAGTGCTGAGGAATTTTTCCTGAAATTAGCCAGTGTTCTTAAAAAATTAAATGCCTCGTTTTCTTTTTCATTCCTCCCTTCAAAAGTGAATTTATTGGAAGTATCGCTGCTCCATCCACCCGGGAAATCCAGCCTGACCCAGCCATCCGGATTGGCTGCACCCTTCATTAATATTTCTGTTCCATAATAAATTTGAGGAATGCCGCGTGCTGTTAACAACCACCCTACTCCCATTTTAAATTTTTGAAGATCCTCGCCAATCTCGGTAAAGAACCTGGTTTTATCGTGGTTGTCGAGAAAGTTTACATTCTTCATTGGGTCTTGGTAAACAAAATCCTGGCCTAGTGTTGTATATAATTTGTTTACACCTTCCGTCCAGCCAAAATTTTCATTCAGTGCCGGTATAATACCATATAAATGGGTTTGAAAATCCGTTACGCCGGGAAGATTGGATTTATAATCAATATTGAATTTATTGCGTGTAAAATAAGCCTGGTTGATCACGCCATGCACCCATGTTTCACCGAATAGATGGATGTTGGGAAATTCTTCGAGCAAAGCTTTGTTGCATTCGTTCATGAAATTAAGATCGTTGTATGCATAAGTATCTATGCGCCATCCATCAAGTCCATATTCTTCGGTTGACCAGATAGCATGCTGAATTAAAAATTTTGCAAACAGCGGATTTTTTTGGTTGATGTCGGGCATGGAAGGAACAAACCAGCCATCGCTCATAATTTTTTTGTCCATTCCTGCTGCATATGGATCAAATAAAACCTGGTCCTTATAGGTTGTCTGGGTATATTTCGGCCAGCGGTGAAACCAGGTACTGTCGGGCATATCCCTGAACAAAAAATGTTCTATGCCTGTATGGTTGTAAACTGCATCCTGTATGATCTTCATACCTCTTGCATGCAGAGCATTAATCAAATCATGATAAGCTTTTTCACCTCCCAGCCTTCTGTCAACTTTGTAATGGTTGGTAAATGCATAGCCATGTTCTGTTCTGTGCGGCATATCGTTTTCAATAACAGGATTTAGCCAAACTGCAGTTACTCCTAAATCCTGCAGGTAATTGAGCTTGTTTTCAATTCCTTTGAGATCGCCACCATGACGTTCAAAAATGGTATCGCGATTCAATGACTGGTCTTTCATGCCTGATATCCTGTCGTTGGAAGGATCTCCATTGCTGAAGCGGTCGGGCATGATGAGGTAAATCAGATCTTCTGAATTAATTCCTTTATTGCGTGTAGTTCCAAGGCCAGGCTTCCTGGCTCGAAGTGTGAAGTTGATTTTCTTCCCGTCGAGCAATAATGCAATATTTCCAGGCTTTGCAGATGAGGAAATAGAAAGATCAAGGAAGATGTAATTTTTATTTTCAACCCTGGTTATTTTAGTAAGCTTTACACCGGGGTATAGCATATTTATTTTAGAAGTACTGCCTATGCCATTTCCCCGGATCATAAGTTGAATGTTATTATATTTCATTCCTGTCCACCAGTGAGCAGGGTAAACTTCAGCAGAAAGTGGGATATCATTTTTCTGCGCAGCAGCGCATGAAAATAAAAAGCAAAGCAGAATAAATACAGGAATATTTTTCATAACTAAATAGGTCTGTTTTCCATTATTTCCATTTCAGAAACTTCATAAGGATCTATGTCTTCTACTTTCTTTTCATTTATGAAGAAAAAACAGATGAGGGCGGCTATGATCATTAAATAACCACCTACCTGAACAGCAAGGAGCCTGTCATTATCCAGTAAATTATTCATGATCCATTTAAATCCTAATGAAGCAATGATTTCAGGAAGCACAATAAAAAAATTAAAAATGCCCATGTAAATACCAATCTTGTGTCGAGGTAAAACAGGACTTAACATAGCATAGGGCATAGAAAGAATGCTTGCCCATGCAATGCCAACTCCGGACATACACAAATACAACATGTTCTTGTCTGAAACAAAAGCAACACTAATCAAACCCGCAGCCCCTGTTAAAAGACAAATGGAATGTGTAAGTTTTCTTCCGAGTTTGTCGGCTATAGAAGGAAGTATAAAAGCAAAAGCAAAAGTTACAACATTGTAAAAAGCAAGTGTTAACCCAGCGAAATCCCTTCCATTTCCAAACGCAGGATCGGTATCACTGGTTGCGCCAAAAATATTATAAGCGACGGCTACAGAATAATAAAACCACATTAAGAATAATCCAGGCCAAGTAAAGAACTGAACGAGTGCAATTACTTTCATTCTTTTTGGCATATGAGTGATTGCATGGAATATTTCTTTGAATCCATCTGCAAATCCTCGTTTGGAGTGCATGGGTTTACCTTCTTCATCTAAATTCCGTGGAGGATATTCCTTTGAGGTAAACACCGTATACAATACAGCTGATAAAAAGAAGAATGCACCTATATAAAATGAATAACGTACGTTTTCAGCGATCACACCTGCTGATCCAGTGTTCTCAAGATTGAACCAGTTTTTCATGATCCAAGGCAATGAAGAAGCAATAGTTCCACCAAGGCCGATCATTAAACTTTGCATTACAAATCCGCGGTTCAACTGGCTGTCAGGAAGTTTATCAGCAACAAATGCCCTGAATGGCTCCATGGCAACATTTCCAAAAGTATCCAGTATCCATAACAAACCGGCTGCCATCCAAAGCACACCACTGTTAGGCATTGCAATGAGTGCTAAAGAACTGAAAATGGCACCTATTAAAAAATAAGGTCTTCTCCTGCCCCATTTTGGATGCCATGTACGGTCGCTCATGTATCCGATAATAGGCTGAACAATCAAACCAGTTAATGGTGCGGCCAGGAATAACAGAGGAATATCATCGGGATTGGCGCCCAGAACATCATAGATAGGTCCCATGTTGGCACGTTGCAGATCCCATCCAAATTGGATCCCGAAGAATCCAACGCTCATATTAATGATCTGCGATAAAGTAAGTTTTGGTTTATGCTCCGGCGGAGCAGCAGCTTTTACACTGTTCGACATAAGCAATCATTAGCATTTGATTGCTGAAAGTTAATAAGGAAATGTATACAATGTGTATGTGCCACACATTTTAATAAAGTAAGACGAAAAGGTGACCCACTAAACGACTAAACCCAAAACCCTAAACTGACTGCGGCAGGCAGGCCCTAAACTTTCCCCTAACCAATACTAAACCCATTCGGCAGCACAGCGCCTTTCTTAATTACAATAATTCCTTCTTTCACAGTATAAAGAGGAGAATCTCCATCTTCAATATGTGTTCCTCCATTGATACGTACATCATCCCCTATCCTGCAATTTTTATCAATGATAGCATTTTGAATTGAGCATCTTGAACCGATGCCGAGTTGAGGAATTCCATGCTGAAGATCCATAGCAATATCTTCCAGGGTTTCGT
The DNA here is from genome assembly GCA_023429985.1 of Bacteroidota bacterium. Lineage (GTDB taxonomy): Bacteria > Bacteroidota > Bacteroidia > Chitinophagales > Chitinophagaceae > Flavisolibacter. The sequence continues at coordinate 15,506 of JAEZCV010000040.1, forward strand.
AATAATCGTTACCCATGGTATAGGTATTTACAAGGGTGCTGTCTTTCCCTATCCTTGAACGGATACCAATAACCGAACTCTCAATGCGAGCGGCATTTACAATACAGCCATCTGCAATGATGCTGTGGTTGATCATGGTGCCGCCCACCTTGGCAGGTGGCAGCATACGGGCACGGGTATAGATGGTTTTTGTATTATCGAATAAGTTGAATTCGGGAATGTCTTTGGTTAAGCCTATGTTGGCATGAAAGAAGGCAGGGATGTTACCAATATCTTCCCAGTAACCTTCGTACTGGTAACTTGCCACTCTGTATTTTCCGATTGACTGGGGAATGATCTCTTTACCGAAATCAGTTCCCTCTTTATATTCATTTTGCAATAATTCAAAAAGCAGCTGGCGGTTGAAAATATATATGCCCATTGATGCCAGGTAAACCTTGCCTTTATTACGCATTTCATCTCCGGTATCACTTACCCAGTCTTCAAGCCCCGATTTAGGCTTTTCGGTGAATGAAGTGATCATACCATCTTCTATTTTCAGAATTCCGAAATCGGATGCTTCCTTAGCAGTAACCGGAATAGTAGCAATGGTTATATCAGCCCCTTTTTCTTTATGTTCCTGCAACATTTCCTGGAAGTCGATCTGGTACAACTGATCACCGGAAAGAATTAAAACATACTCGCTGTCGAATGGAGCTATGTGCCTCAACCCCTGTCGTACTGCATCGGCAGTACCCTGGAACCAGGTAGGGTTATCGGGTGTTTGTTCTGCTGCCAGTATATCAACAAAAGCCGAGCTGAAGGCACTGAAATGATAAGTGTTCTTGATGTGACGGTTGAGTGATGCAGAATTGTACATGGTTAATACAAACATCCTTGTAATGCCCGAGTTCAAACAATTTGAAATAGGAATATCCACCAGCCTGTATTTTCCTGCAATAGGTACAGCAGGTTTCGACCTGCTGGCTGTTAATGGATGTAACCTTGTTCCTGCTCCACCTCCTAAAATAACAGATATCATTTGTTTGCTCATATTCCCTGGTTTTTTCTGTTAAGGCCAAAATCAAAAGTAAAAACTATAAATCAATTCAACTTTTAAACCTCTATTAATTCCGGATTACTGTTTTAGCTGTATTAATTACTATTGACCGCCGGCCGGCACACAGCTTCCCTACTCACCATTCACTATTCACTATTCACCACTCACCACTCACCACTCACCACCTAAACTTCAACGACCTATACAACTGAATATAATCCTTTGCCGATGCATCCCATGAATTGTCGAGGTGCATCATATAAGATCGCATCCAGTTATAAAGGTCTTTTTTATTATGGTAAAGATCAATGGCACGGCCCACCGAGTAAGTAATGTCATTTACATCAGCATGATTAAAACGAATACCATAACCCTGCCAGTCACCAAAATCTTTTACAGTATCTTTTAATCCTCCTGTACTTCTCACCATGGGAACGGTTCCGTATCTTAATGCATACATCTGGTTCAGTCCACATGGTTCCACCCTGCTGGGCATTAATAAAAAATCTGCGCCAGCATAAATCTGGTGACTTAAACTTTCATTATATCCAATATAAGTATTTACATAACCACCAAACTGGTGCTTTACTTCTTCAATCCTGTTCTCTACCTCCAATTCTCCTGAACCTAAAACCAGGAAGTTTGCATTTCCATGGTGCTGGTAAATTGAATTGCGTATAGCATCTGGTAAAATATCTGCAGCTTTTTCTCCCACCAGCCTTCCAATAAATGCAATAAGCGGTTTTTCGGGGTCCAGACCAAACTGCCCGGCCAGTTCTTTTTTATTTTTTCTTTTTCCTTCTTTCACAAAATGATCATCATAATTTTTAGCGATCATGCTGTCTTTTGAAGGATCCCATACATCAGCATCAATACCATTTAAAATTCCAACACTTTTACCGGTTTCATACTGCATAAGATTTTCAATTCCATTTGCAGATTGTTTCAATTCATCAAGGTAAGATGGACTTACGGTTGTTACTTTCCATGCACATTTTATGGCACAGGCAAGCGGATTGATGTTATTTGCCCAGTCAAGCAATCCCCATTTATAGGTATCGTAAGGGGGAAGCAAATAATATTTATCCCATCCAAACTGTCCCTGGTATTGTGCATTGTGAATGGTAAACACTGTGGGCACAGATGCCAGGTGTTTAAATGCAAAAGCATGTTTAATAAAAAAAGGAACCAATCCTGTATGATGATCATGACAGTGAATAATATCCGGCTTATGCAACCAGCTGCCAATCCAGTCACAAACTGCTATTTGAAAAGCAAGAAACCTTTCTGTATCATCGTCATAGCCATAGATCTTTTCGCGATCGAGCAAACCGTTTATATCAACAAGGTAAAGATCAAATCCAAGCTTATTGGTTTTCTCCTTTATTACAGCATATTTAAAAAAATGCTGACCTAACTGTTGGTTTCCTTCGTGCACCAGCTCCCATTCGCTGTTATACAGGAATTTTGTTCGGTACATGGGCATCACCACTTTCGACTGCTCGCCTTGTTCTACCTGGTATTTTGGTAAGGCCCCAACAACATCTCCCAATCCACCCGCCTTGGCCATAGGGTAACACTCTGCCGAAACATGAATTATTTCCATAGTTTTCTCTTTATGGCACCACTACCGGAACGCGCCTGATCCCTGCCCTGTATCCATTCAATGCATAGTAAAGAATATAAAGATAACAAGGTATCATTACCAGGTATCCTGTTTGTAAAGAGCCCATCCATTCGGCTATCTTTCCATATAATGGTGGTATAACAGCTCCTCCAATAATGCCCATAACAAGTAATGCAGCTCCAATTTTAGTAAATCTTCCCAGGCCATTAATTGCAAGAGGCCAGATGGCAGGCCAGATCATGGCATTGGAAAAACCAAGTAAAGCAAAGCTTACTATAGCTACAGTGCCCGTGGTGAACACCGTCATCAATACAAGTATCATGCTTAAAAGACTACTAACAATGAGGGCTAAACGCTGAGATATGTATTTTGGAATAATAATAATTCCTAAAACATAGCCTATTAACAGGCCGTATCCTGTATAGGAAGGAAATTTACGGGCTTCATCCAATGGATATCCCAGGGTTTCACCAAGGCTGGTGAAAGTATCATAGCTCACTACTTCCACACCAACATAAAAGAAAATCCCCAGGGCTCCCAGCAAAAGATGGGGAAATTGTGTAATACTCGTTTTTCCTTTCGACAATGAATTATCTTCTTCCTCTTCTTCCCTTATCTCGGGGAGATTTATAAAATAAATAATTATTGCCAGAATAGTTAACACAGCAGCTATGGCAATGTATGGATTAACTACGCGCAGTGCCAGGGCATCCAGTTCTGCAACCCTTTCAGCGGCGTTCAAAGTAGCAAGCCTGGCTGTAAATTCATCAGCATTGCTTAAAACAATTCCTCCCAAAATAAATACTGCAAGTATGCCTGCGATCTTATTGCAAATTCCCATGATGCTGATCCTTTGGGCGGCACTTTCAATTGGGCCCAAAACAGTAACATAAGGATTGGAAGCCGTTTGCAGCAAGGCCAGTCCCGTACCAATAACAAATAATCCGGTTAAAAATAAAGGATAGCTTCTGCTATAAGCCGCAGGAACAAATAAAATGGCTCCCAGTGCCATGACAAACAATCCTAATGACATTCCTTTTTTAAATCCTGTTTTACTAAGGATATAGGATGAAGGGATTGCCATAAAGAAATAGGCCGCAAAAAATGCTGTAGCCACAAGGAATGATTGTGAAACCGTAAGTTCACAGGCAATCCTGAGATATGGGATCAGCTGGCTGTTGGCCCATGTAATAAACCCAAAAATGAAAAATAATGAACCGATGATTGTTATGGAAAGAAAGTATCCGCTTCGCTGCGGTGCGGTACCTGATGAAACACTCATATTCTATTTTTGGACTAACCTAAGTACATTTTTTCATTTATAGTTATGTGAATCAATTTTTTTAAATAATTCTCTTTATTCCTTTCAACAAAAAGATTGAATTATTTTTATTTTTTCATTTAAGCAATACAATGACAGAAAAACTGGAAACGCTGGCAATTGGCATAGACATCGGTGGTACAAATACCAAGTATGGTATTGTTAACCATCGTGGCGAAATACTGGAAAAGGGAGAATTAAAAACGGAAGCCTATCCTGTTTTTGAAAATTTTGTTGATGCGTTGTATCAAACGCTTACTCCAATTATTAAAAAATTTGCAACCACTGGCCGGGTGAAAGGGATAGGCATAGGTGCGCCTAACGGTAATTATTATTCGGGAACCATAGAGTACGCACCTAACCTGCACTGGAAGGGAATTGTTCCTATTGCCGACATGGTGCGTAAAAAATTTATGTTACCTGCATCTCTTACCAATGATGCCAATGCAGCTGCGGTGGGTGAAATGATGTATGGTGCGGCTCGCGGCATGAAAGATTTTATCATGATCACACTGGGAACAGGCGTGGGCAGTGGTATTGTGGCAAATGGTTCTGTAATTTATGGTCATGATGGGTTTGCGGGAGAACTGGGACATACCATCATTCGGCCAGGGGGAAGAAAACACTGGTCTACCAACCTCCTGGGTTCCCTTGAATCTTATTGTTCAGCAACGGGTATCGTTATCACAGCAAAAGAAATGCTGAAAGCATCCAAAGAAGATTGTTTATTGAGAAAATATGATATTGAATTCCTGGATTCAAAAACAGTATATGATTGTGCTATGCAGGGCGATGCATTAGCACTGGAAACCTACCGTTTCACCGGGCAAATTTTGGGTGAGGCCCTGGCAAATTTCATCATGTTCTCATCCCCGGAAGCTATTATATTATTTGGCGGTGTTATTAAAGCCGGCGACCTCATTTTAAAGCCCGCAAGGGAACATATGGAAAAAAATGTTCTTCCTATTTACCGCAACAAGGTGAAACTTATTTTCAGCGAACTGGCAGAAGCAGATGCTGCCATACTGGGAGCCAGCGCACTTGTTTGGGAAATGCGTGATTAGGATTTATCCTTACGGTGACAAATCACTTCAAACAGATCCTTTCTCCGGTCGGTTAAATTTTTTACGCTTCCAAAACTATGCAGGTCATCGAGAAGTGTAAGATCAACGTCAACAACGAGTATCATTTCCGTATTGGCGGTTGATTCTCCTTTTATACCATTACTGGGAAAGGCAAAATCACATGGTGTAAATACGGCCGATTGTGCGTATTGAATATCCATGTTCTTTACTCTGGGCAGGTTTCCCACACTTCCTGCAATGGCAACAAAACATTCGTTTTCGATGGCCCTTGCCTGTGAGCAATGTCTTACACGCGAATAGGCTGTTTGGGTATCTGTAAGAAAAGGAACAAATAAAATTTTCATTCCTTCATCGGCAAGCACGCGGGAGAGTTCGGGGAATTCAACATCATAACAAATCAGAATTCCGATTTTACCACAATCGGTTTCGTAGGTTCTTAATGTGTCGCCTCCTTTAAGTCCCCAGGCCTTTGATTCATCGGGTGTAACATGCAATTTTTCATAACGGTCGATCATGCCGTTCCTATGACATAAAAATCCAACATTCAATAAATGGTTGTCAACATTCTCGGGCATACTGCCCGTAATGATATTAATGTTGTACTTGATAGATAGTTCCGAAAAAAATTGCGTGAGATCTTTTGTATAATCGCTGAGTTTACGAATTGCTTCCAGTTCGCTCAATTCATTTTCATCTGCCATCAGGGGAGCATGAAACAGTTCGGGGAACAAGGCAAAATCGGCTTTGTATGCTGCAAGCGCATCAATGAAATATTCTATCTGCTGTTTTAGATCTTCAAATGAAGAAAATATGCGCATCTGCCATTGTACCAGTCCCAGGCGAACATATTGTTTATTGGCGCCAAGCTGCCTGCCACCCTTCTGGTAGTAAATATTGTCCCAGCGCATGAGCACCGCGAATTCTCCAGATTCCTGGTCGCCGGGCATATAACCTTTCATTACTTTGGTAACATGAAAATCGTTGGAGAGCTGGAAGGTTAAAGTTGGATCGTGAATTTCTCTTCCCTTTACTTTCTGAATATATTCCTTTGGAGAAAGAAGATTCTTGTATTCATGGTAACCAGGTATTCTGCCACCAAAAACTATGGATTCCAGGTTCATATTTTCACACAATTCCTTCCTTGCATCGTACAACCTTCTGCCCAGTCTTTTTCCCCTGTAATCCGAACGAATAAAAACTTCAATACCATAAAGTGTATCTCCTTTCGGATCATGTGTACTAAAAGTATAGCTGCCTGTTATCTCTTTAAAATTATGGTTGATCTCAAATTTATCCAGGTCAACTATTATAGATAATGCACAGCCCACAACAACATCATTCACGGTGATGGCAATCTGGCCTTCCGGGAAAAGTTCAAGCAATTTCTGAATCTGTTCTTCTTTCCAGTATGCTCCCCACCTACCATAAGCTTCCAGCATGGCTTCCTTTAACTGCTGGTAATCGCTCAATGTTAAATGCCTGATCTTGATAATGTCCGTCATGATCTTATTTATAAAAAAATTATACCTGATGGTTCCGATTGTTTATCGAACTTTATTTAGTCCTGATCATAAACACTGCGGGTACTGGTCTTTGACCGTTTTTATCTGAAGGCGTTATGGTTTCTTTTCCATTTACAAGAAGACAACTGCTCCCCCCGCCATCCAGATTTATGGCTTCTACACATCCCAGTTCAAGCATTATTTTTGCGAGTTGTAAAAGATCAACCCCTTTTGAAACTGTTGTTCTTCCTTCTACCGCAAGTATTATTAATTTTCCATCACGGGTGTATCCCATCGCGGTACGGGGATGTTTATCGCTGATGGCTTTTCCGGCAAATTTTCTCTCCTCGTTATTGGTAATTTTTAAAGAGCCGTTCTGAACAAGCACCGGGCCTCCACCGATTGCCGTTTCCATTTTCCATTCTGAAAAATTGTTGATTAGAACCTTGTTGTTCTTTACTTGTTTCCTTCCTGCTGCAGGCTCCTGATTTGCAAAAACTTTTCCTTCAATACTATCTGTTACAACCCATGCTACATCAGCATTTCGGTTTTCTGAAATACCAATTGCACTGGAATATATCAACTGACTAACAGAATCAGCTCCCATTTTTCTTTGAATGGGAGGATTATAATTTAATATCGCACCATTATTGATAACCAGGTTAAGATTACGATTGGTTTGAAATGAAAAAAAAGTTCCATTCACCACAACTAAAGGCTCACTATTGCGATTGTAAAAACCTTCCGGTGTTAATCGCCTGTTTAAAGTAGTGTCGGTAAAGAAATGCAGATCTTTATCCTGAAGAGGAGCAATAACATAAAATGCGCGCAAAGGAAATGAATCCAGAACCTGTTCGGTCGCATATACATGAACGTTAGGAGAAAGTTTTCCAAATGCACTGTCGGCATTTTTCCACACTACCTGCGCCAATACAGATGAAGAAAAAAATACACTCAGCAGAAAGAACCAGCGCATGTCAGGAGATTAAGGATTCTTTTTCCTTCATCCATGCATTTCTTCCATAACCGGGAATCACATGCTTTTCACTGTGGTAAGAAGATCTTACCAGCGGACCGCTTTCAACATAGTCCAGTCCTGCGGCATAACCAATTTCGCGGTAAGCTGCAAATTCATCGGGATGAACAAATCGCTGAACGGGTAAATGCTTTTTAGATGGCTGAAGATATTGACCAATAGTAACCACATCGCAACCTGCAGCTGCCAGGTCTTTTATGGTTTGAATTACTTCTTCGTTGGTTTCACCCAGGCCAAGCATGATACCACTTTTTGTACGCATGCCACCCTGCTTCAGCGTTTTAATAACATCCATACTGCGCCAGTACTTAGCCTGTATTCTTACCTGGCGTGTAAGGCGTTCAACAGTTTCAATATTATGAGAAACCACTTCAGGCGCTGCATCAATAATACGCTGTATATTTTCCTGCTGTCCTTTAAAATCCGGTATCAGCGTTTCCAGCGTGGTTTCGGGGTTTAAAGATTTTACAGCTTTAATGGTATTGTACCAGATAATTGAGCCACCATCCTTAATTTCATCGCGGTCAACAGAAGTGATCACCGCGTGTTTTACTTTCATCAGGTGAATGGCTTCTGCCACCCGCTGGGGTTCGTCCCAGTCAATTGCTTCGGGCCGGCCGGTAGCTACCGCACAAAAACCACAACTGCGGGTACAAATATTTCCAAGGATCATGAATGTGGCAGTGCCGGCGCCCCAGCATTCGCCCATATTAGGACAATTACCACTTTCACAAATTGTATGAAGTTTATGGGTATCAACCAGGCTTCTTACATGCTTATAGCTTTCGCCTATGGGAAGCTTAACACGAAGCCAGTCGGGTTTGTTTCTTTTGGGAGCACTCACTACGGGAAGTTCATTCATGCTTGAATAGTTTCTTTCGGCCATGGAATATTGCCTGCAAATTTCCTTATTATCTGCCAAACGACGAAATTCCCCTTGATAAGCTTATTTACGACGTCCGAATACAAAGGCAATATGGCCCTGGAAGAACAGGCGCTGGGGACCGGCTGCCAGCTTATCGGTAGAAACAGGAGCCATGATATCGATATCCTTCGCATATCCTTCACCACTGAACCCGATCTCAATTGCCTGCACAGATTCGTTGAACCTGCCAAAATCGAAGCGAAGTGCTGTTTTTAGATAAGCTCCCGGCACGGCCCTTAGTTCTTTCCAACCCCTGGTAAAGCCGGCAGCTGAATTATTGAAATTATGCGTGAGAAAAACCACACTGTCTTCTGGTGTGTATTTAATGGTTTGTTCCTGTCCCGAACTGGCTGTATTGATATAATAAGGTTTTAATAAGCCCATTGAAAATCCACCCTGGGCCAGCGCAATTACTGCAATGCCGTTTTTATTGCCTTTTTGTCCGAAAATATATTGTTGTCCAAAACCAAGTTTTGCCTGGTAAAAATTATTGGCCTTACCGTATATATAGGGACTGGTAAAAAAGCTGCCGCCGCTTTTTTCTTCTTTGGGATGTTTGATCTCGGTGATTTCAATGGAGTATGTATTGGTAAAACGCTTCGAACGGCGCCTTCCTATCTCAAAAAATATTCCATAGCCATTGGTTCGAAGCTGAATGCCAAATCCGTTTTGCCGGAGGTAGGAAAGATTGCCTTCTTCCTCCATTTTCATCATAGCGTTCAGTCTTTCTTTTTTTTCATTTCTCTTTTTTTCTTTTTCCGAAATCTCTTCCTGTGCCACCAGGCTGTTTGCAGAAAAAGCAAACAGAAGTATCATTAATAGTTTTCTCACTTAGATAGATATGTTAAGTTGTAGAACGTAAATTTAGGCAAAAAAGTATGACTTCAACCGTGGTTTATAACGGGGAATTAAGAACTACCTGCACCCATACAAGATCTGGATCTTCATTCGAAACCGATGCTCCACCCGATAATAATGGAAAAGGTGAAAGATTTTCTCCCACCGATCTTATGGCCACTTCACTTGCTACCTGCATGATTACCGTTATGGGTATAAAGGCAAGATCAATGGGTTTTGATCTTGATGGTTTGGAAGTAAGTGTGGAGAAGATCATGAAACCCGACCCACGAAGGGTTGCCGG
>JAEZCV010000069.1 GCA_023429985.1 Bacteroidota bacterium
GTATGCGCCTTTTGAAAACCTATTATCACCAGCTTCCCGTTAGTTTTAATTACTACGTCCAGCCCGGGTGGTCTATAGGCGCCGGTGCCATGTACAGCAGGTTCTCGGGTGCTGTTACGGAAACTGAAATAAAGAACACCAATATTCAAACCCAGCAGGAAACCATTGTTAAACGTGTGTCAAACATTCAAGGGTTTAAAGATTCATTTCTTTATAAAACCCAGGTACACCTGATGCTCCAAACAGATTATCAATGGAAGAATTTTCTCTTTGGATTAAGATATACAAAGGATATACAGCCTTATATTAAGTATACCAATCCTGATGGTTCTATCCGTTCGGAAAAGAATTTTAGTCTGCAGGCTATTATAAGATGGCAGTTCTGGAGTTCTGAAAAATAAAATTTATCGGCCATACATCTTTTCCAGTTGTTCTCTTTTGAATTCAAGGTAGGTTGGCCTGCCTGAAGGCGTAACATTCGGTTTATTACATTCAAACAGATCTGAGATCAGCTGTTGCATTTCTTTTGAAGATAATTCGGTGTTTGCGCGAATAGCCTGTTGTGAAGAAACAGTGCGTAACAGCATTTCTCTTTTACTTAGTTTCAATTCACTGCTGAAATGTTTGAAATGTTCCAGTATTTTTTCCAAAGAACGTTTTTCATCTCCGGTATCAATATCGGCTGGTGTACCCTGTATCACAAAAGTTGATTTACCAAATGGTTCAATGGCATATCCCATTTGTTTAAGTTCGGGTATGAGTTCTGAAAGTATCATTCCATCTGCAGGACTTAATTCAATAGTTGCAGGGAACAAACTTTGTTGAGTGGAAACGGGTTTCCCTTCCATAGCTCTTGCCAGTCTTTCATAAATAACTCTTTCGTGAGCCGATTGCTGGTGCACCAGTAAAAAATTATTCATCAAAGGCACCAGAATGTAGGTATGAAGTACCTGTGTAAGTTGTGTATGTTCTGTTATAGAAAAACTATGTTCTTTGGCTGCAGGGTTTTGTGAGGGCTGCTGTGCTTCAAAGGAAAGGAAGTTTCGGCTTAGGGAAACAAATCCTTCATCGCGCGTTGAATTTCCATCGGACCAGTGACGAAAGCTGCTTCCTTCAATTTTATGCGCCTGGTTGGCTTCGGTAAATGTTCGGAAAATGGAAGAAGATTCCGTTGCAGATTTCTTTTCTTCCGTAAAAGGATTTTGAATAGATTCAAGTTGTTGTATGGATGAATCTAAATTGAAATCAAGTGTAGGCGTAATGCTGAATTGCGCCAATGCATGTTTCACAGCGGCCTGCACAAAGGCATACACTATCTTTTCGTCCTCAAATTTTATTTCCTGTTTTGTTGGATGCACATTTACATCTACCTGTGTAGGATCGAGGTCGATAAACAAAACATACATTGGGTAACTGTCCGAAGGTATCATGTCCTGGTAAGCATGCTGCAATGCATGATTGAGGTAGGGACTTTTAATGAACCTGTTGTTCACAAAAAAATACTGGTCGCCCCTGGTTTTCTTTGCTGTTTCCGGCTTTCCAACAAAGCCCTGGATGTTCAGGTAATCTGTATCTTCTTTTACAGCCACCAGTCGTGAATTATACTGGTTGCCCAGCAATTGTACGATCCTTTGTTTTAAGGAGCCCGCTTCCAGGTGAAAGGTTTGCTGGCCATTACTTGTGAGGGAGAAAAATATATGAGGGAAGGCCAACGCAACTCTTATAAATTCATCAACGATATGCCTCATTTCGGAAGCGTTGGTTTTCAAAAAATTTCTTCTTGCAGGAACATTGAAAAATAAATTTTTCATGGCGATGCTGGTGCCATTGATAGTGGCCACCGGCTCCTGGCGGATAACCATGCTGTTTTCAATTTCAATTAAAGTGCCGGCAGGATCTTCGGCTCTTTTTGTTTTGATCTCCACCTGGGCAACTGCTGCAATGGAAGCAAGTGCTTCGCCCCGGAAGCCCATGGTGCGGATATGAAAAAGGTCGTCGATGTTGCGGATCTTGGAGGTGGCATGCCTTTCAAAGGCCATTCTTGCATCGGTTTCGCTCATGCCCGAGCCGTTATCTATCACCTGTATCAGCGACTTGCCGGCATCGTTCACTAAAAGCTTTATTTCTGTTGCACCTGCATCCACCGCATTTTCCAGGAGTTCCTTTACTGCGCTGGCAGGTCGCTGGATCACTTCTCCTGCCGCTATCTGGTTGGCAATATTATCGGGTAGTAATTGTATTCTGTCGGCCACATTTCTCTCTTATAGCCCCCAAATTTAAGATGGTGGAAGGAGATTAAAAATATTAAGTACTTCTTCTTATTCTTTAAACAAATCTTCCTGTGCACATACCATGAAGCGCTACTTTATGTTAATCATTCTATATTCGTAACCTCTTTTATCCCAATGAAAAAACTAACATTGCTTAGCTGCGGCCTCGCCGTACTTTTACTCAGCTGTACCAAATCCTCACACCATGTAACTGAAATCATTCCTTCTTTTCAAAAATTCACAATTGCCAAAGGAAATCATTATGCAGACCGGAATAGTTTATCCACAGTGGAAACTGCAGAAATGAAATTCATGGTGAAGTTTGACAGTTCGGCGATTTACAAAACACTGGATCCAGTAAACCAGTACGATATCAACAAGCTCTACGGATTTTCGGATAATAGTGCCAACCATCACCAGTACAGTGCACGCTTTGGATGGCGATGGAATGATGATTCGCTGCGATTGTTTGCCTATTTATACAATGCAGGCCAGGTTAGCTCAAAAGAAATAGGAAGTTTTGAACTGAACCGGGAAATATTCTGTTCCATCAGGGTTGAGGGTAAGGATTATGTTTTTATGGCTGATGACAAAATCAGGACCATGCCGCGCACTGCTACCACTCCTTTGGGAAGCGGTTACCAGCTCTATCCTTATTTTGGTGGTGATGAAACCGCTCCTCATGATATTTTTATATGGATCAGAAACATCAACTAAATCCTTTTATAATGTTAACTGCCTGACTGTTTCACAAGCTTTTAAGGAGCTTCAGTCTTATTTGTATTAAATTGTGCTTTTGATTTTTTAATACAATGAATAGAATAATATTACTCTTCCTGGCATTAGCAGTTTCCATTTCTTCACTTGCTCAGAAAAACCTGTCTCCCGAAGGAAAACACTGGGTTGACAGCGTATTTAATTCTTTGTCCGACGAAGAAAAGATCGCACAGCTTATGGTTATCCGTGCCCACAGCAATCTTGGCCAGGCACATGTGGAAGGCGTAATAGAGCAGATCAAAAAATACAATGTGGGCGCCCTTTGCTTTTTCCAGGGTGGTCCCGTTCGCCAGGCCAACCTTACTAATTTATACCAGTCCATTGCCAAAACACCACTAATGATTACCATAGATGGAGAGTGGGGACTGGGCATGCGTTTGGACAGTGTGATCAAATATCCCTACCAGCTTACTTTAGGTGCTTTGAACGATCCTAATATTGTTTATGAAATGGGACTTGCAGTTGGCCGGCAAATGAAACGCATAGGCGTTCACGTTAATTATGCTCCTGTTGTGGATGTTAATAATAATCCGGGAAACCCGGTTATTGGTTATCGTTCTTTTGGTGAAGACAAATATAAAGTTGCACAATTTGGAATTGCTTATGCCAAAGG